>DATILZ010000024.1:0-2085 GCA_035475995.1 Hanamia sp.
CACCATCAGGTAAGTAGCTGGCCACGTAACATCATCTTTGTAGTAATACCAAAAATTTGGCGCTACATCAGGAATGCTTCCTTCAGCCGTTTGTGATTCCTGGATATCGTCCAGCCACTTGGCATATAATTTTTCATTATCAAAAATAAAACTCTCTCCGTAAGCGCCGGTTGCACGGTCTCCAAGCCAGGGCTGGCGCTCATTTCGCTGCGGGCAGTCAATCGGCATTCCTTTATAATTCGACCTGATTCCCCAATAGGCATTTTTATAAATTTGGTTAATCGTTTTGTTGGACGTTCCAAAGCTGCCAATCGTTCTCATATCATCATAAACCACTTCGCCCTCAAAATCATTGATGGAAGGCGTGCCGGGATAACCTGTTATTTCTACAAAGCGAAAACCGTGAAAAACAAAAGCCGGATTCCAGGTTTCTTCGCCTTTGCCTTTTAGCGTATAAACATCGGTAGCCTTTGCATCCCTCAAATTTTCACGATACAATTCTCCATCCGGTTGAAGACTTTCTGCAAATTTCAAAATCACTTTATCGTTCTTTTTTCCGCTCACTTTTATTTTCAGCCAACCAGCCATATTTTGTCCCATATCCAAAATATATTTCCCTTCATATAGTTTCTTGATAGAAACGGGCTTTACTGTTTCCATCACTTTCATATTTTCATTCATCTGCGCTTCTACCTTTCCGCCGGGAGATTTTACCAGTTCCGCTTTCAGCCATTTGCTGTCATTGTAGCCGGGATTATCCCAACCGGTTAATTCATTTGTTGCGTCATATTCTTCACCATCATATTCGTTATTGCTACGGATAGGCCCGTCAGCCGTAACTTTCCATGTATCATTACTGACAACATATTCCTTTGAACCATCTTTGTATTGAATCAGTAATTGCAAAAGCATCTTAGGAAAACCGAAAGTGTGCCACTTCTTTGGTTTATAATTCTGGCGCATTGCAAAAAATCTTCCATTGGCTAAAATGGTTCCAATTGCATTCTTACCTTCTTTCAAGTTATTCGTAACGTCAAACGTATTGTACTTTACTGCTTTTGAATAATCAGTTGGTGAAGGAGCTAAGACCTGCTTGCCGATCTTATTTCCGTTAATATACAATTCATACAATCCCAAGCCGCAGATATAGACAGTTGCACGTTTAATTTCTTTTTTTGTTGTGAAATTCTTTCTGAAATATCGTGCAGAAAGCCGTGCGATTTTTGTAATGCTATCCCATTGAAATGAACGATCAAGCCCCGTCCATTTTGCCTTCCAATCAGAGGTGTGTAATAAACCCATACTCCAATATCCAGGAGCGCTCCATTCACTTTCGCCTTTATTGGTAAATACTTTCACCTTCCAGAAATATTGTTGACCACTTTGAAGAGCAGGTCCACCGTATGTTACATTGATTGATGCATCTGAAGAAATTTTTCCTGAATTCCATATATCAGCTTTGTTGTTATTTAAATTTTCAAGCGAAGAGCCGATTAAAATTTGAAAGGCGGTTTGTTCGACGTTTCTTTCTTCACAAATTATTTCCCAGCTAAGCCGTGGTTTTGTTGCATCAATACCTTCCGGATTCACCAGCATTTCGCAACGAAGATTCTGTAATTGAACAACTGCTTTCTTTTTTTCTTTAAAAGAAGAAATAAAAACAGCAGTTATCAAAATAAAAAATATGGTACCCTTTTTGAATTTCATTAAAAAGAAATTATCATGTGTTATTTGCCTGAAAAATCAAAGTATAATGTCATTACCAAACAGCGGCCGGGCGCTTTGTCGTAATCATAAAAGATATTTTTTTCACCCATTGGGCCTGTTGTTTCCGGACGTTGTGTTTTAGAACCTATAGCAGGTATTGCCTGCATAAAAGAAATATCACCAGTGGGAAACTTTGGCTCATAATTGTGCCATTTATCCGTTTTTGGAGCAGGGGTAAATAATCGTAAAAACAAATCTTCGTTGTCTGTGTAAACTGTAAATGATTGAGTGGCGGTTAAAAATTTACAACCGTACATGTTTGAATAATATCCTTTAAATTCCGGATAAACCCAGGGAGCTTCGCCGGTTTCAGTATTG
>DATILZ010000025.1:0-6181 GCA_035475995.1 Hanamia sp.
CAAATATTTAAAGAAGATGTAATCATGAAAAGGAAGTTTACTTTTCATTACCTCGTATCTATGAACCGTGGTGAACGCCCGGCAAGTCTGAAAGGCAAAATCGTTAATAACCTCAACATGCCGGTTGCAGGTGCGGTAATCCTGTCGCAGGATGAGAGATACATGCGAACTACCAATAAAAAAGGGCAGTATCATATTAAAGGGATCGCCGCCGGAACATACATCTTTACAATTACATGCCCCGGCTATGATCCTCTTGATCAGGTCATTACTTTTGTGGCCGGCAAAGCCAGCAAAGGTGATTTTGAGATGACAAATGCAATAATGAAAGTGGCATAATAACAAAATAAGTACATTGATAATTAGGGCTGTCTGAAAGGGCAGCCTTTTCTTTTATTGGCAATTGGTTATAGTTGATGGATTTATTCCTTCTTCAGCCATGGTTCGTGTCCCACGAACCACATTTTCTGAACCGCTTCGTGGACACGACCCGCGGCGGAGTTTCTCTGGAAGAACGGTTCGTGAAGACACGAACCGCAGCGGAAAATTCCTCCTGCTCTGAAGCGCAACGCATTTTTGTTACTTTACTGCTAATCAATTTTTTTATGGGCGTGAAGATCTTTCCAATGGCACTGCAGAAATTAAATAGCTTTGAATGGAATTTGCTAAAACATTTAAAGCATTATTTATGAAAGCAATAGTTATTACATCTTTCGGAGGCCCGGATGTTTTGAAACCGGAAGAAAGAGAGAAGCCCGACATTCATGAAAATGAAGTTTTGATAAAGGTAAAAGCGGCAGGAATAAACCGGCCGGATATCGCGCAGAGAAAAGGAAACTATCCTCCCCCATCCGATGCGCCACAGGATATTCCAGGGTTGGAAGTAGCAGGAATTATTGAAGAAAAAGGAAAGAATGTACATCAATGGAAAATAAATGATAAAGTGTGTGCTTTGGTATCAGGCGGTGGTTATGCAGAATATGTAAAAGTGAATGCAGGACAATGTTTGCCAATTCCGGATCATTTTAATTTTATTGAAGCGGCCAGTTTGCCTGAAACCGTTTTTACTGTTTGGCATAATGTATTTCAAAGAGGCAAACATCAAAAAGGCGAAAGGCTTTTAATCCATGGGGGAAGCAGTGGTATTGGTGTAACGGCGATTCAACTGGCAAAGTATTTTGGTGCAGAAGTAATTGTTACGGTTGGCTCGGAAGAAAAAGGAAAACGATGTTTGGAATTAGGCGCGGATAAATTTATCAATTACAAAACTCAGGATTTTGAACAGGAATTAAAAGACAACCCGGTAGATGTAATTCTGGATATGGTTGGAGGAACATATTTTCAAAAGAATATAGAAATTTTAAAACCAGATGGAAGGCTGGTATATATCAATGCGATGGAGGGAAATATAGTTTCTTTAAATATCATGCAAATGATGAGAAAAAGGATCACCATCACAGGCAGCACTTTGCGCAACCGTGATGCTGCATTTAAATCGGCCTTAGCAAAAGATATTCAGGAAAAAGTTTGGCCGGTATTTGCTGAAGGAAAATTTAAACCAGTCATTTTCGCCACCTTTCCAATGGAGGAAGCCAACAAAGCTCACGAACTAATGGAAAGCAGCCAACATATTGGTAAGATCATCCTGGAAATGAATGGGGAAACACAAGGTAGGAAAACAAAATAAGCTTCCGGTAATCGCTTCGTAAATTTCCATGTATTTTTAAAACTTTAATTTTTACTAAAATAATATTTAACTTGGAGGCGAAAAGTGTATTATTTCATGAAGAAAAAAGATTTATTATTCTGCTTTATTTTTTTTCTTTCAACACAATGCTTCGCACAAAATCGACAAATTGATAGTATCAAAAAAGTATTGTCTGTTGCCAGAGAAGACAGCTTTAAAGTAAATTCTTTATTAGCATTGAGCCGCGAATTTTTTAGTATTTCACCGGCAGAAGCAATTAATTATGCAATCCAGGCGAAGGATTTGGGAGAAGAAATAAAATTTAAAAAAGGAATTGCCTATGCTTATAAAAATATCGGAATAGGATACTACATGCAGGCAAAGTATCTTGAATCGCTCGGAAATTATGATAAAGCTTTGGCGATTTTCGATTCTTTAGATGATAAAGTTGGCGTAGCAAATATTTTGAGTAATGAAGCCTCGCTCTATTTCAACCAGGCAGATGATGAGAAGGCGCTTGATTTGAATCTGAAATCGCTGCAGGTGGCCGAACAGATTGGAGACACTTTGAGAATATTGACCGCCTTACAAAATATTGGCGCTGTTTATTCAAATAAACCTTCTACCCACGGGCTCGCATTGCCTTATTATCTAAGGGCATTGCCGATGAGCGAATCATTAAAAAATGATGATGCCATCGGAACAATTACGGTGAATGTGGGAGAAATATATTTAGAAAAAGGACAGCTTGATTCTGCACTTATTTACTTTCAAAAATCTCTACAGGCTTTCAGAGGTTCAGAAAATATTCCTTATTCCTTAAATGATATTGGTAAATTATATCAACAAAAAGAGGATTATGCAACGGCCATAAAGTACCATGAGCAAGCATTGGATATTTCGAAAAAGTTAGATGCCAAAACTGACATGGCGCAATCATTGCTCGGCCTTGGAGATTCTTACAGTGGCAAAGACGATGCAACCGCAGCCATCAATTATTATAAAGAAGCAGAGGCAATTGCGAAAAAAGTAAGCAATGCAAATTATGAATTAGAAAGAGCTTACAAAGGATTGGCTCTCGCATATTCGGTAAAGTCTGATTTTAAAAACGCCTTCACTTATGAAACGTTATTCACTACAGTAAAAGATTCATTGTACAACCTGGATATTGCAAAAAAGTTATCCAGTCTTCAATTCAATTTTGATATCCAGAAAAAGCAAAACCAGATTGATTTATTAAAGAAAGACCAGGTATTGCAGGAACTGGATCTGAACAGGCAGCGCCTGGTAAGAAATGCGCTTCTTATCGGTTTAGTGCTTTTGTCTTTCATTGCCGTTATTCTTTACAGGAATTATAGAAATAAAATAAAAACCAATAAAATTCTGGATAGCCAGAATGCAAAAATTGAAAGCCTGTTATTAAATATTTTACCTGCAGAAGTAGCGCAGGAACTGCAAACTGTCGGAACGGCTACACCGCGTTATTATGAAAAAGCATCAGTGCTTTTCACTGACTTTAAGGGATTTACAAAGCTTTCGGAAAAGCTAACACCCCAGCAAGTCGTTACCGAATTGGATAATTGTTTTATGGCCTTTGATGATATCATTGAAAAATATCAATTGGAAAAAATCAAAACGATTGGTGACTCTTATATGTGCGCCGGCGGAATTCCTACTGAGAATGATTCGCATTTGATAAATATCATAAAAGCAAGCCTGGAAATGCAGGAATTTATTTTGCTACGCAATGCAAAAAGAGCAGAAATGAATTTGCCGGAATGGAATATAAGAATAGGAATAAATACAGGACCGATTGTGGCAGGTGTGGTTGGTAAAAAGAAATATGCTTACGATATATGGGGCTCCACTGTGAATGTTGCCAGCAGGATGGAAAGTAATGGCGAACCGGGAAGAGTAAATATATCAGCCGCTACATACGAACTGATTCAGGATAAATATGAGTGTACTTACCGGGGTAAAATATTTGCAAAAAACATTGGAGAGATAGACATGTACTTTGTTGAGCAGGAAAAAACTGCTCCTTATTTGATAAAAACAGATGCGAAAAATTTGGTTTAATCCAATAATTCAATAATCCAATAATTCAATAATTAAACCTCTTCCCACACTACCTGTTGTGTTTCCTTAATAATTCCCATCACAAACACACTTTGTACATGGCCTACATTTTCTATTTCGCTTAATTTATTTACATGAAAATCATAGTATGCATTCATGTCCTGGCAAACTACTTTCAGCATAAAATCAAATTCGCCGGAAATGCTAAAACATTCGATCACTTCATTCAGATCTTTTATGGTTTTTATAAATTTAGCGCCGGCGTTTTTGCCATGTTGTTTTAGCGATACATAACAAATGACCATCAAACCTTTTTTCACTTTTGAATGATTCACCAGTGTCACATATTGTTTTATGATCCCTGATTCTTCCATTCTTTTGATGCGTTCATGTACAGGTGTGGTGCTCAGGTGAATTTTTTCTGAAATTTCTTTCACGGTGATTCTTGCATTTTCCTGGAGCAACTTCAAAATAGCAAGATCTTTATTATCCGGCTCATAATTCCCGGTTGCCGGTTCTTCTTTTGTAAGTATCGATTTCATACAAATAATGCCTTTTATTCTTCTAAATAGTACTATTTCACAAATCTATTCTAAACTTTCTGAATTACTTAGTAATATATTCTAATAATGGTACATTTGCATTTCTAAAAAAATAAAGAAAACTATGTCATCTATCACAAAGAATTCAATTGATTTCAGCCTTAAAAATAAGGTGAAAGATATGAGCCTTGCCGCATGGGGCCGCAAAGAAATAAAATTAGCCGAAGCAGAAATGCCGGGATTAATGGCATTGAGAGAAGAATTCGGAAAAGAAAAACCTTTGAAAGGCGCACGGATCGCAGGCTGCCTTCACATGACCATTCAAACCGCTGTTTTGATTGAAACTTTAATCGAACTGGGTGCAGAAGTAAAATGGAGTTCCTGCAATATTTTTTCTACCCAGGACCAGGCTGCTGCTGCAATTGCTGCAGAAGGAATTGGTGTTTTTGCATGGAAGGGACAAACACAGGAAGAGAGCGATTGGTGTATAGAACAAACGTTATTTTTTGGAAGTGAAGATCGTCCGTTAAATATGATTTTGGATGATGGTGGCGATCTTACCAATATGGTTTTTGATAAATATCCCGAACTGATTCAGCATGTAAAAGGATTGTCTGAAGAAACTACCACAGGTGTTCACAGGCTTTATGAAAGAATGGAAAAGGGTACTTTACCGATTCCTGCAATCAATGTAAATGATTCTGTTACCAAATCTAAATTTGATAACAAATATGGTTGTAAAGAAAGTTTGGTAGATGCCATCAGAAGAGCAACTGATATTATGATGGCAGGGAAAGTAGCTGTGGTAGGCGGTTACGGCGATGTAGGAAAAGGTTCTGCAGCAAGTCTGCGTGGTGCAGGAGCAAGAGTGATCGTTACAGAAATTGACCCGATATGCGCTTTGCAGGCTGCAATGGATGGCTACGAAGTGAAGAAAATGATTGATGCAGTAAAAGAAGCAGATATTATTGTTACCGCTTCAGGCTGCCGCGATTTGATTACTGCAGAGCATTTCAAAGCAATGAAAGACAAAGCGATTGTTTGTAACATTGGCCATTTTGATATTGAAATAGACATCGCATGGCTGAATAAAAATTATGGAAATACAAAAGATACCATCAAACCGCAGGTAGATAAATATACCATTGACGGAAAAGATATTATTGTTTTGGCAGAAGGACGTTTGGTGAATCTCGGTTGCGCTACAGGCCATCCAAGTTTTGTAATGAGCAACTCATTTACCAACCAGGTACTTGCCCAGCTTGAGTTGTGGCAACATTCAGATAAATATGAAAACAAAGTTTATGTGCTTCCAAAACATCTGGATGAAAAAGTAGCGCGTTTACATTTGAAAAAAATAGGTGTTGTATTGGATGAACTTACTGATGAGCAAAGTTCTTACTTGAATGTGCCGAAAGAAGGACCGTACAAACCGGAAATGTACAGATATTAAGATGACGAAAAATTAATAACAGACGACCCGCTTTTACAAAGGCGGGTTTTTTTATTACATTATTTCTTTAAAAAATAGAATAAAGCCTTTAAGTCGCATTGGCTGCATTCCTTATTGCTACCATTATTTACTGATTAATCATTGGAAGCTACTTACTTTTAATCTATGACGAGATTTCTGTGAAATTATTGCGTATCATCTTCGATACATAGATCGAAGAGGTATCGAAGTGGTACACTGCGAAATACAGAGATGGCCGCTTTGAGATAGCTATTAATTCCTTACAGATTGGCATAGACCTTCAGATTTTCAGAAACTGGAAAGTGTTACGGCTCAAGCGCTTAATTCTATAAAAAATTAAAATCCTCATTATTTGTTGGTTTACTGCAATGTAGTTTTTTCGGCAAGGATAAAATGGCT
>DATILZ010000026.1:0-3245 GCA_035475995.1 Hanamia sp.
TTATTACCGCTGTTATAAAAGATGGTTGTATAAATATGCCGGTTTCGTTCAACGCAGAGCAAACAGATAATTTAACTTCTGTAAAAAACTGGCATTGGGATTTTGGGGATAATAATTTTTCAGACGCACAAGATGCCCAAAATACTTATTCTGTTCAGGGAAATTATAACGTGCAATTGACAGCAGAAGCAACAAACGGATGTTCAACGTTACTCTCAAAAAATCTTTTTATCAATGCGGTTCATGCGAATGCAGGAAAGGATACTTTAGTGGTGATGAATAGCCCGTTTCAGCTGGATGGAAGCGGCGGTTCATCTTATTCCTGGTCACCGGCTACCGGTTTGAATGATCCGTTTATTTCTAATCCGGTGGGCAAACTTTCTGATGATTTGAGGTATTTATTAACGGTAAAAACGGCTGAAGGATGTGTGGATACGGCTTCTGTAAAAGTGACGGTATTCAAAGGATCTGCTGTTTATGTGCCCACAGCTTTTACTCCCAATAATGATGGATTAAATGATATTTTGAAACCATATTATGTTCAGATAAAAACACTTTCATACTTTACCATCTTTAACCGCTGGGGGCAAAAAATTTTTTCTACAAATGATTTAAGCAAAGGCTGGGATGGATTTTCAAATAGTAATGAAATTGTTGCAGGAAGCTATGTCTGGGTTTTGAAAGCAGTGGACGCGATTGGGAAGATTTATAATCTAAAAGGGAGCTTTGTTTTGATAAAATAAACTTTTTATTTGCCACGAATTACACAAATTTGCGGGAATTTTTTTGCCATAGATTACCTGATCTTCACACTTGAAATGATCTTATTTCACAGTAAACGAATAAATGTTGCCTTTCCTGATTTTTTAACCATAAGATAAAATTCCTTATTTAGGTAACTCTTCAACAAAAAAAATCTCCGGCATTACCGGAGATTTTTAAAATAAAATGAAGAAGTTAAAATTACTTTAACGATTCAATCTTTTTTACAAAATTCGATTTAGGCTGTGAACCTACTAATTTATCTACCACTTTTCCGCCTTTTACAAATAAAATTGCCGGAATGCTGGTAATGCCGTAATTCACACTTAATTCGGGGTTTTGATCTACGTTTACTTTTCCCACATTTACTTTTCCATCATATTCTTTATAAAGTTCTTCTACTACGGGGCCGATTGCACGGCAAGGGCCACACCATTCTGCCCAAAAGTCAATCATCGTTAATTTGTCTGAATCCAAAACTTTTTCTTTAAAGTTTGCATCGGTATATTCCTGAGCCATAATTAAATTTTTATTGTTTGAAAATTATTTATTGGTTTATAAGTGGCAAAGTTAAAGCCAATAATTTAAAATGATGAATTGGCATATCCACATTATGTTAATTCTATTTTTATGTCTAATTCAGGTTTTTGTTGCAGGTAAGTAGCCATTTCGTCATTCATTTCAAAGCATTTGTGACTGGTGTACATGCCAAATTTTAATTTGGACAGGCTATCGCAAATATTGAATTTAAGCGTAGAATTTCCAGGAAATTTTTGAACATTACTTCCTATAAAATCAATAAAATCTTTTGACACATCTTTAGGATTCATTTCTATATGAAGCTTTTTCGTATTGCTTCTCATCACTGTTTCCAAAAGGGATATCGAGCCCGTTTTAAATTCATACGGCGATGTCTGATACCGCTGAACAAATGATCCTGCTAAGCAAATCACCATTCCAGGTTCCAGGTAATTATTATATTTTACATAATCTTCCCCAAAAAGCATCAACTCCATTTTTTCAGAATAATCTTCCAGGTGCATAACACCAAATTTATTTCCTCTTTTAGAAATGCGGTGCTGTGCTTCTGTTACCAAAGCTGCAATCCTAAAGGATCTTGAAGGATTTGGATGAAGATGAACCGCGGCTTTAAATTCATTAAAATCCGCAATCGTGTCAAACTTATAATGTTTTATCTGGAACTTATAATTATCCAATGGATGTCCGCTCAGATACATTCCAATCACGTCTCTCTCATGATCAAGCATCTGGATCAATGGCCACGGTTCGCAATCAGGAATCACCGGCGGCGTTACTTCTCCCATTTGTAAATCACCAAAAAGCGTGTTGGTATTGTTGTGAAGCTGCGCCTGGTATTGATTGCCGAATTTGATAATTTTTTCCAGGGAATTGATATTTTCTCCGGGAATGGTAAAGAAAAACTGGGCACGGTGAAAATTATTAAAACAATCAAAAGCGCCTGCGTAGGCAAGGCTTTCGAGCGATTTTTTATTCACCGTTCTTTGGTTCACCCTTTTTATCATATCAAAAATAGAAGAAAAAGTACCGCGTTTTTCACGCTCTTCAATGATATTTTCAATAGCAGCTTCACCGACGCCTTTCATACCACTGAAACCAAAACGGATTTCACCTTTTTTATTTACCGCAAATCCTTTTTGTGATTCATTAATGTCCGGTCCCAATACTGTTAACCCCATGCTTTTACATTCTTCCATAAAGAAAGTAATCTTCTCAATTGCACCGGCATGATTCAATACGGCCGCCATATATTCACTTGGATAATGTGCTTTTAAATAGGCAGTTTGATAAGCCACCAAAGCATAACAGGTAGAGTGAGATTTATTAAAAGCATATTGCGCAAATGCTTCCCAATCTGTCCATACTTTTTCTAAAATTTTTTCGGGATGATTATTTTTTTTCGCCCCTTCGACAAACTGTGCTTTCATTTTATCCAGCACCGCTCTTTGCTTTTTACCCATTGCCTTACGAAGAATATCCGCATCGCCTTTGCTGAATCCGGCCAGCTTTTGCGACAGCAGCATCACCTGTTCCTGGTAAACCGTAATTCCATAAGTGTCTTTCAGAAATTCTTCCATTTCCGGCAGGTCATAAACGATTTCCTGGCGGCCATGCTTGCGTTCAATATAATTTGGAATATAAGCGATAGGACCTGGGCGGTATAAGGCATTCATCGCAATCAGGTCATCAAATTTATCCGGCTTTAATTCCCTTAAATATTTTTGCATTCCAGCACTTTCAAACTGGAAGGTGCCATTGGTTTCTGCACGCTGAAAGAGTTTATAAGTTTCTTCATCATCCAAAGGCAAAGCGTCAAGATCAATATTTACTCCATGATTTCTTTTGATAAGAGAAAGCGCAGTTTTTAAAATGCTTAAAGTTTTTAAGCCTAAAAAATCCATTTTTAAAACGCCGGCGCTTTCAATATTGCTGCCATCAATTTG
>DATILZ010000027.1:0-3751 GCA_035475995.1 Hanamia sp.
ATTTAAAAGAAAAAATAAAAAAGTACAGATAAAAGCGATAGTATTAAAATGCAAACCGAATGAATCGAATTTCAGCATTCCTTTTGTATCCACATTGAAAAAAGGATGGCCAAAAAATTCAAAAATATTGGCAACCAAAACAATGATGATGCCTGCAATGGCCCAATATTTTGGCGTGGTGCTTTTTTTGAAAAAAACTCCCCCAAACATCATTATTACTCCCCAAAGCGCCGTTATTATTATTGCATTCATAATGTGGTCCAAACACCCAAAGTGTTTATTTTATTTTATTTAAAAAAACTGATTTCAAATTATTTTTTATCAAATTTTATTTTAAAGACATTCTGCTCAAAATATCAGTAACCGTTGACTGGGTCAAATGAATTACAGGTTCAGGATAAATTCCTAAAAATAATATAGCGATAACAAGAACAAATAAAACGATTCCTTGTCCCGCGCTCATTTTCTTCGCTTGTTCTGCCAATACATTCGCTTTCCCAAAAAAAGCTCTTTGTACCATTGACAACATATAAACTGCTGAAAGAATAATTCCAATAGTACCAAATACACCAAACCAGATATTAAAATCAAACAAGCCATTCAACATTAAAAATTCACTGACAAAGGAATTGGAAAGTGGAAGTGCAATATTTGCAAATGCAATAATTACCAGGAAAATAGCCAGGGCAGGAGATTTTCCGGCAAGTCCGCTCAACTCCGAAATCTTTCGAACACCAGTTTTCTTTTCAATAATATCTACCACAATCCATAAGGCAAGAATATTAATTCCATGATTCAACATTTCCAGCATTACGCCTTGTAAACCCAGATTATTTGCAGAAAAAATCGCCGCACTCATCAATCCCAAATGTGCAATCGAAGACCAGGCCACAAATCTTTTCAAATCATTTTGATATAAGGCAATGCAACTTGCATAAATAAGCCCGATGATACATAACACCATTACCAGATGCTCATATTTTACAACAGCAGCCGGAAAAATCGGAAGTATCCAACGAATTACTCCAAATGCACCCATTTTTACCATCAGCCCACTCAATACCATTACCGAAGGATAATTTGATTGTTCATAAACATCCGGTTGCCAGGTATGAAATGGGAAAATCGGAATTTTTACGGCAAAAGCAATAAAGAAAAGCCAGAACAACCAATCCTGCTGACCAGGTGATAGTACAGCGTTATAGAAAGCATTTATAGAAAATGAATGTGCAGAGTCCGCGGAAACAGGAGCCGTATGAACATACACAAAAATAATCCCGACCAACATCAGGAGAGAACCTAAAAAAGTATAAACGAAAAATTTAAAAGTAGCGAAGATTCTTTTTTCTCCTCCCCATCTGCTGCATAAAAAATAAATCGGAATCAATGCCAGTTCCCAGAAGAAATAAAATAACAACGCATCTGTGGCAACAAAAACACCCATAATTCCCGCCTGCGTTAAAAGCATCAAAGCAAAAAAAGCATTTGGATTTTTGTATTCAGATTTATAAGTAGCTGCGAAAATAAGCGGATAAGAAAATGCAGTTAAGAATGTGAGCAAAAAGCCCATTCCATCGAGTCCAACAGAAAAACTGGAACCAATATAAGGCATCCAAACGTAAGAGACATTGTTATAATAAAAAAACTCGGGATGAGCTGCTACATCTGTATAACACAAGCTAATAACGGAAACAACTAAAGTGGCAATGGAAGATAAAAGCGCAAACATTTTTACGCTTTTTCGATTTTTAATAAAAATAGCAATCAGTCCCGTAATAAAAGGAATCCAAATCAACAATTCAGGAAAAGTATAGTATGTGCCCAGCATTAATTTTATTTTGTAAACAATTGAATAATAAATAATATCAACAATCCGATAACCATCAATAAGAGATAAGAACCCACCTGTCCGCTTTGTAATAATCTCAATTGACGGCTTCCATAATTTACGCTCCTTCCTACGCCATTTACAATTCCATCAATTCCTTTTTTATCAAAAATATTATTTAAAAAGGCACCTAAAGCACGATAAGGTTTTACAAAAAGTATATCATAAGCTTCATCAACGTAAAATTTATTTTTGATGGCTTTTACAAAACCATTATCAGAAACTGAAACCGGCGAAGTGTAATTTCTAAACTTATTATATCCCCAAACAGAAACTATAATTATCAATACTGAAGAAACTATGATTAAAATCAAATCCGTTTGATGAGAAACATTATGTTCACTCATAAACTGCGCGGAATGAGCAAAAACCGGCGATAAGAAGTCGTCAAATTTATTTGCATTTTTTACAAAAACTTCCGGGATTCCAATAAAGCCGCCGATGATAGAAAGAATGGCCAGAATAATTAACGGAACCGTCATCGTAGCCGGGCTTTCATGAACATGATGTTCCTGTTCGGCTGTTCCTCTGAATTTTCCTTTGAAAGTCATAGCCAAAGCGCGGAACATATAAAACGCGGTGAGTAAAGCGCCGCCTACACCAAGTACATATAATAAAGGGCTTTGGGCAAAAGTTGCTGAAAGAATCTCATCTTTTGAAAAGAAACCTGAAAACGGTGGAATGCCTGCAATGGCAAGGGTTGCGATAAAAAATGTAACGTAAGTAATTTTCATTTTTTTACCCAAACCACCCATTTTTGTCATATCCTGTTCGCCGCCCATCGCATGAATGACAGAACCAGCGGCAAGGAATAAAAGGGCTTTAAAAAACGCATGAGTCATTACATGAAAAACTGCTGCAGAATAAGCGCCCACACCTAAACCTAAAAACATATATCCCAACTGGCTTACAGTAGAATAAGCCAATACTTTTTTAATATCATTTTGTTTCAACGCAATGATGGCAGCAAAAATAGCGGTTGCAAGTCCGATACCTGCAACAACAGCCAAAGAAACCGGTGCCAAAGAATATAAGATATTGCTTCGCGCTATCATATAAACCCCTGCAGTAACCATTGTTGCCGCATGTATCAAAGCTGAAACAGGAGTCGGACCGGCCATCGCATCGGGAAGCCAGGTGTATAAAGGAATCTGTGCGCTTTTTCCGATAGCACCCACAAAAAATAATAGAGTGATGCCCACAATTGCTGGAGAATTGATTGCAGAAAGAGAAGTGATAATTCCATTTTGGGAATTAAAAAGCGGCTCATAAGAAGCAGTTCCAAAAGCGGAAATCATCCAGAAAACGGCGAGAAGAAATCCGACATCCCCGATTCGGTTCATGATGAATGCTTTCTTTCCTGCATCATTATTTGCCTGGTCTTTGAACCAAAAACCAATTAGCAAATAAGAGCAAAGCCCTACCCCTTCCCAACCAATATACATAATCACGTAATTGCCGCCCAGTACAAGTATTAGCATGGAAAAGACAAATAAATTCAGGTAAGAAAAATATCTTCCAAAACCGGATTGCGTTTCTTCTTTCATGTAGGAAATAGAATAAACATGAATTAAAAAACCAACGCCGGTAATTATTAAAAGAAATAAAGAAGTGAGCTGGTCAACCTGAAATTCAAATGGAATAAGCAATTTACCCACATGAATAAAATCGAAATAATGAATATTTTGTGTAACAAATCCGTCTTTTGAAACCTGGATAAAAATTAAAACGCTGATGCAGAAAGAAATAAAAACCACTGCACTTCCAATTATGCCGACGAATGTTTTTGAAAGCGCATTTCGGGCAAGGCCGTTAATCAAACATCCAATTAAAGGAAGAAGGGGAACCAGGTAAATAAGTTGA
>DATILZ010000028.1:0-3873 GCA_035475995.1 Hanamia sp.
TTAGCATAGATTCTTTATCCAAAACGAAAATTTGCTCCTTATCTTCGCACTCCATTTAATTTTAAATGTGCCACTTCTGATTAAATTCAGAAAATAAAATTTCAAATCTTTAAAAATGAAACAATCCCCCAATACGCAGGCAGTGCGTATTCAAGTACCAAGAACCAATGAAAAAGAACACAGTACTCCTTTATTTCTCACTTCCAGTTTTTGTTTCGATAGTGCAGAAGAAATGCGGGCGACTTTTGCAGGCGAATTAGAAAATAATATTTATTCACGGTTTGAAAATCCGAATGCACAGGAGTTTATTGATAAAATGTGTGCCCTGGAAGGTACCGAAAGCGGTTTTGCTACAGCATCCGGCATGAGCGCAATCTTTAGTTGCTTTATGACTTTTTTAAATGCAGGCGATCACATGCTCAGTTGCAGTTCAGTTTTTGGTTCTACCCACACCATTATCACGAAATTTTTTAAAAGATGGAACATCGATTATTCTTATGCCGATTTGAATAATCCCGATTCCTGGGAATCGTTGATAAAACCAAATACCAAAATGATCTACATCGAAACGCCGACCAATCCCGGCTTGGACATTGTAGATCTCGAATGGCTGGGAAAATTAGCCAAAAAACATAACGTGATACTGGTTGTAGATAATTGTTTCGCTACGCCAATTTTGCAAAGACCTGCAGATTATGGTGCAGACCTGGTTTTGCATTCGGCAACCAAATGGCTGGATGGCCAGGGGCGCGTTTTGGGTGGAGTAATTGTAGGCCGGGAAGATCTGATCCATGAAATTTATTTATTTAGCAGAAACACCGGGCCTTCCATTTCTCCATTCAATGCATGGTTGCTAAGCAAAAGCCTGGAAACACTGGACGTGCGCATTCAAAGGCATTGCGATAATGCGGAAGCGTTGGTAAAAGCACTTGATGGTCATCCAAAATTGAACAGCATAAAATATCCATTTCATCCTTCTCACCCAATGTATGAAGTAGCCAAAAAGCAAATGAAGCGTGGTGGAGGTTTGGTAACTTTTGATTTGAAAGGGGGACTCGAAAGCGGAAAGAAATTTTTGGATGCTTTAGAAATGCTTACACTGACTTCCAACCTGGGAGATACGAGAAGCATTGCATCCCATCCTGCATCCACAACACATGCAAAATTAACACCTGAAGAACAAATCGCAGTTGGAATTACACCTGGTCTGATCAGAATATCTGTTGGCATCGAAAGTATTCAAGATATTCAAGCGGATATTATACAGGCATTGGAAAAATGCTGATGATTGTAATGAGTGGTTAGATTGTTTAGTTTTTAGAAAAAACTTTGCATTTTAATTAAAAAATTATAACCTTTATTTTTTAAAAATAAATAACTGCTGCAAATGCAAAATATGGATCTTCTTAACAATGACTTACAGGTAAGTGCTGCTTCCCAAACTTTTTTAAATGAAGCCAGCCGCTGGGGCAAATTTCTTTCTATTATTGGGTTTATTTTATGTGGTTTAATGGCGGTAGCCGCTTTCTTTGCGCCATCTTTTTACACAAAGCTTTCAGCTTTTAATGAAATGTCTCCGGCAGTAGCAGGTGCTACTTCTACAATAATTACCGTTGTTTACATCACATTTGCCATACTTTTATTTTTCCCCAGTTTGTATCTGAATAGGTTTTCTGTAAAAATGAAAACAGCGTTAAATTCTATAAACCAGGCGGACTTTGAAGACTCTTTTAAAAACTTGAAATCACTGTTCAAATTTTATGGCATTTGTTCCATTGTCTTATTATCCTTTTATACATTGGTCTTTTTGATCGCAATGCTGACTGTAGCAATGAAAGCATAATTCTTTTAACAATATGCGCTTAATCAAACAAGAGAAATCCAGGAAAAAATAAATTCGATAATTTTCTAAATCACTTATCTCCTTAATACTTTTGGGAGACTCTCGTGCGTTTCTTTTACCGAATCAGCCTTCTGATATTTAACAAACTTGGCGGGCAACACAGTATCAGATTTTGTAGGTGTTCCATCTACCGTATCGTCCACAGTTCCCTGTACTTCACACGCTGAAAATCCGGCAACAATAAAAAAAATTAAACAAACTTTAAAAAATTTCATCCTGTCTTTTTTATAAAATTAAAAATTATATATTTCGATAAACAATATCCTAAAATCTTAAAGAATAATAGATAGTCTTAAGCCCAAAGCTCCAAAATTACCATTGCCGGCATAACCGTCATATTTCAAAGTAAGATCCAAAGGCTTTTCATTTCTGCTAAAATTATATCCAATTTGCGGAGTGTAAGCAAAAGCAGTGGCGCTGGTTCCACTCATGCTATTGAGGCCAACACCGATTTGAGCGCCCAAATGCAAATTACCGGCATAAGCGTTCCCTCCTACTCTTACCGGAATTACTGTATAGGCTTTATTATTGCTGGTACTTGTTTTTGCACGTCCTGCATAGCTTATTAAGCCGATGTATGCTGTACCGCTTAAATTTTGTTTATAAAAATGCTCTGCTTCGGCGCTCACACCGATACCTAAACCCCACCCTTTGTTATCCGGATCGACACTCAACGGATTAGAAGTAGCAACTCCTAATTCAGCACCTAAACTAAACCTGGTCCTGCCTTCTCTCTGAGCAGAAGCAATGGAAGAAATAAGCAGACTGACGGCGATAAAAAGCACTATTTTTTTCATATTTACACGGGTTTAATTTTCCAAAATTAAGCTGTAAAGAATTAAAGCCAAAATTAATATTGCAATGTTCAGTTTTTGATCAGACCCTGCTGAAGATATTTCACAACAAACAAATAAATAAATGTAATTCTTCATGCAGACTTAAAAGAATATAACAGCTACGCATAAACGTAAATAAAACTATTTATTTAAGCACCGCTTTTACAGTAACATAGAGGCATAAACGAAAATGCAACGCAAATGCTTTCATTACTTTACAGTAAAAGAATAAATAACTGATCGTCTTATTTTTTTAGAAAACAACATAACGTATATGCACAAACGAAAATAATATTTGAAAAATCAATTTTTATCTGATCACCACTTCCTTTATAACTTTCTCTCCAAGCGCTTCATTTACTCTTTCAATAATCTTTGCTTTTTGATAAATCAATTCATTTTTTAACGGAGCTATATTTGTAGAAATAAATAACGTAGTATTGATGATCTCGATTTTGTCGGTATAATTGGCTATGGTTTTTCCCATGATCTTTTCCCACACTTCTTTTACCTGCATAGCCTGTACTCCGTTTCTCAGCTTGCTCTTTTTCAAAAACTCTTTCAATGCATCACCGATTGAGATTTCCATTTTTAAATTATTAAAATTATTAAAATTATTTTGCTTCTAAACTCACTAAACCCCTCTAATCTCCCTAAACTGCTTTAACGGTCTTACCTGTGGTACGAGCTAAACCAATTGGATAATCTGCATTTCCGCAGCAAATTGCGAAAGCGCTTTTTCTAATCGTCCGGCATGAGTGTCGGTAATAAAAATCTGCCCGTTATTTTCTTTGCAAACATATTCCAATAAATTCTGAATCCGGTTTTCATCCAGTTTTTCAAACACATCATCCAACAACAAAAAAGGAGCTGAACTTTTTACTTTTTTTAAAATTTCAAATTCTGCCAGCTTGCATGCAAATAGCAAACTCTTTCTTTGTCCTTGTGAAGCGATCGTTTTAAAAACATTTTCCTTCAATAAAAAAATAAGATCATCGCGGTGAATTCCGGTATTCGTCCGCTGTGTGAGCCGGTCTTTCTGCCTGGAAGCAATTAATAATTCTGCAAAATTATTTTCATTCAAAAGACTGTTGTATTCGATAGTGACCACCTCATTATTTCCGGAAATATCTT
>DATILZ010000029.1:0-3207 GCA_035475995.1 Hanamia sp.
AATAATTCTGTAAAAAGTGTAACAGATAGCCTTTGGATCGGATTGCTTCTTGCCATGATTGTAGCGGTTATTTTTCTTCGGTCTTTTAAAGCCAGCGCCACTATTTTAATAACCATTCCCGTAACTCTTGCCGCCACTTTGATTGTGTTGTATGCAGTTGGTTACACCTTAAATATTATGACACTCGGCGCGATTGCCGCGGCGATAGGTTTAATTATTGACGATGCAATTGTGGTAGTAGAGCAAATCCATCGCTCGCATGAAGAACATCCGGATGAAGAATATAGAACGGTGGTTCAGACGGCGATTCATTATTTATTTCCTGCTATGGTAGGATCTTCCTGCAGTACGATCGTTATTTTTATTCCTTTTATTCTGATGAGTGGCGTTGCCGGCGCTTATTTTAATGTGCTTACCAATACAATGATCATTACATTGGTTTGTTCATTTTTTGTAACGTGGCTCGGACTTCCGGTGATCTATCTTTTATTTTCAAAAAAGAAAAAAGAAAAAGCTGTTGCTCAAAAAGAGGAACCTCATTATGTAAAAAAACAAAAATGGGTTTCATTTTTTATCAGGCGTCCGTGGATCAGTTTTATTTTCGTTGGTATTTTAATTCTTTCCATCGTTTTGATCTTACCAAAATTAGAAACGGGATTTTTACCTGAAATGGATGAAGGAACAATTGTTCTGGATTACACTTCTCCACCGGGAACATCGCTCGAAGAAACGAACAGCGAATTGGAACAGGTCGAAAAAATCATTACTTCTACACCGGAAGTAAGCGCTTACTCCCGGCGCACGGGAACGCAAATGGGGTTTTTTATAACAGAACCAAATACCGGGGATTATGAAATTCAATTAAAAAGTAACAGAAGTAAAACAACTGATGAGGTAATTGATGAAATACGGAAAAGAATTGAAGCTTCACAACCTGCACTCAGAGTGGATTTTGGCCAGGTGATCAGTGATATGTTGGGTGATCTGATGACATCCGTGCAACCCATAGAAATAAAAATTTTTGGCAACGATTTGCAAAAAATAAAAGAGTTGTCGACACAGGTTGGCACGATGGTACAAAATGTAAAAGGAACTGCGGATGTTTTTAACGGGATTACGATTGCTGGTCCTTCTGTGACGGTTATTCCGGATTACAACCGGTTAGCACAATTTGGAATTACTCCGGCAAATCTTCAATACCAATTGCAAACTTCTATGGAGGGGAATGTGGTAGGAAATATTTTTGAAAATAACCGGATCTATGCCGTGCGCCTTGTTTATCCCGGAAGTAAAAAGATGAGTGTAGAAGATATAAAAAAATTACAGATCGCTTCGCCGGACGGAAGATTAAAACCGATAGGCGAATTGGCTGAAGTGCGGATAAATGAAGGTGATGCGGAGATTCAACGGGAAAATCTTCAATCTATGGGAGTTGTTTCTGCCCGTTTGGAAAACCGCGATCTGGGAAGCACGATGAAAGACATTAAAAGTAAAATTTCATCTGATGTCCGTCTCCCACAAGGCTATCATATCGAATATGGCGGTTCTTATGCGCAGCAGCAACAATCCTTTACAGAGCTGTTAATGATCCTTATTTCATCAAGCCTTTTGGTATTTGGAGTCATTCTTTTTTTATTCAGAGATATAAAAGTGGCGCTCGCCATTTTAATTATTTCGGTGCTGGGAATTTCCGGAAGTTATATTGCTTTGTTTTTAACCAACACGCCTTTGAATGTTGGAAGTTATACCGGACTCATTATGATCGTAGGAATTATTGGTGAAAATTCCATTTTTACTTTTTTACAATTCAGGGAAAATCTGCAGTTGCAATCTGTAGATGAATCAATTGAATATGCCATCTCTACCAGGCTTCGGCCTAAATTAATGACAGCGCTAGGCGCTATCATTGCACTAATGCCACTCGCACTGGGCATTGGAACAGGCGCCAAATTGCATCAACCACTTGCGATAGCAGTTATAGGCGGCTTTTTAATTGCGATCCCTTTGTTATTAATCGTGTTGCCGTCGGTGTTGCGATTGTTATTTAAAAATATGAAGAACAAAATTAGGTTGCAGTAAATAAAGAAATAACAAGATTTTGAATCATTGATTTTATTGAATCCTTTTGTTTCCCTGATCAGAAAAACCAACGAAATGATTTAATCTGATTATTTATCATTCTACTTTTGCAAAAAATTAATCTGCTTAATCGGGTAATTCTTTCACATTGCTTTTAAGAAAGATTAGAATTGTAAGATTTGATATTTTTTGGTTCTTCGCTAAAACATTGAATTACATCTTCCAGGTGGCCAACCTTAGAAGGACAGGAATTGAATGCCTCTCTCCTAAAACCTTATTATCTTGTTATTTTTTTTGTTTGAGATAAGGTAATAAGATACATTCATTCCGAACTATCTTGTTACTAAGATTCAGAAATTGAAAATTGAATTCCATTTACTTTAATCGGGAACCTGTTTTTTTAAACAACGTTTAGTTATTTTTGAAGAATGATTCTTATAGTAGATGATTCAAGGGAAAATATAATTTCATTAAAAAAGGTTCTTGAAAAAAATAATTTTGAGGTGGATACAGCATCTTCTGGTGAAGAAGCGTTAAAGAAAGTGCTGAAAAGATCTTATGTATTAATTATCCTTGATGTGCAGATGCCTGGTATGGATGGCTTTGAAGTAGCTGAAGCAATTTCAGGTTACAGTAAAGCAAAAGAAACCGCTATTATTTTTCTTTCTGCCGCCAGTACGAATGTAAAACTGATTACCCGCGGATATTCTTCCGGAGCTTTGGATTATATTACCAAACCCGTTGACATGAATATTCTTCTGTTGAAAGTAAAAACCTTTTACCACATATATGAGCAAAGCCGGGCACTGATTGAAATGCAAAAAGCGCTGCTGGAAGAAATAGAATTCAGGAAAGAAGCAGAGCGAAAAAAAGATGAGTTCATCAGCATTGCCAGCCATGAATTAAAAACGCCGGTAACCAGCTTAATAGCTTCTATACAATTATTGGAGCGGATGAAGAATAATCCATCCCCTACAATGCTCGCTAAATTGATAGACCAATCTGGCCGCAGCCTCGAAAGGTTAAACAACCTCATTAACGATTTACTTAATGTAAACCGTATTACGCATGGACAGTTGCAATTACGTAAAAAGCAATTTGTAATTGGCGATATGATTACAAACAGCG
>DATILZ010000030.1:0-1958 GCA_035475995.1 Hanamia sp.
CAAATCAAAATTGTATTGGCCAACAATAGACTTCCTGCCCAAAAAATCAATAGCGTTGAAAATGAATTGAGTCCCCAAATGCCAAATACAAATCAGCAGAATTTGTTTGTTTACTGGAAAGACACCAGCAAAAATATTTCAACCTATAAAGTGTTACAGAATGGAAAATTATTAAAAGAAGTTGCAGATACTTCTATAAAAATTGACACCTCAAAATATGAAGATTATCAAGTTATTGCTGTTGATAAAAATAAATTACAATCCTTTGCCAGTGAGCCTTTGCAAATTTATCCTTCCGTAAATGAACAAATTATTCAACTTGAAAATTTTATTACAAAATCTTCAAAAAATTACCTGGGTTTTACAGGAAATGGTTTTGTTGAGATCAGTAAAACAATCAATCGAAAAGTTGATTTTACTATTAACATAAATAAAGATGGAAATTATATTCTGGATGTGAGATATGCTAATGGAAATGGCCCGATCAACACTGAAAATAAATGTGCATTCAGAACTATTTATGTTGATGATAAAAAAGCCGGCACATTGGTTTTTCCTCAAAGAGGAAAAGAAGAATGGAGTAACTGGGGTTGGAGCAATTCAATGAAAGTAAGGCTAACAAAGGGTTTGCATCACATTGAAATCAGTTTTGAAAACTGGAATGAAAATATGAATGGAGAAATCAATCAGGCCATGCTGGATTGCATGCGGCTGATAAAAACGTAGTAGAAAAGGCGTGATTGGTTTGATTTATAACATTTTAGCATTATCAAATTTGTATTGTCGCTAGTACGATCCGGTTTTAATTATTTTATAATATGTTTCCTCCCTTCCTTCTGTTTCAGAGCCTTTTGTTTCTGTTACATACGCCTATGTCTCTGTTACAAAGGCCTATTATCCGGTTTTTTAGGTGGTGAACATTTAAAAACCTTTAAGATTTGATGATCTTGTGAATATTTAAAGACAATTTTCTATGAAAGCGCAATTTTATTTTTTCACTTTAAAATTTCAAGGGGATGAAGGTATGCAAGAGAAATAGTAAAAAAAGCTTGCTAAAACCTGCGTCAAAATCGAACGCAGGGTGTATCAAAAACGTACACCTTAAAATTACACTTACGCATAACTTATTCATTTACAGTTTATTGGTAAACGGCATCATGTTAGTGAAGTAATTAAAGCACCTGTGCTTTCCTATATCTATTGAAAACGGGGTAGAAATGTGTTTTGTTTTTTTACAAACAGTTAAAATATCAAAATTATCCTTCTATGTTTAGAAATTATTTGAAAACTGCTTGGCGGAATCTGATAAAGAATAAATCTTTTTCAATCATTAATATCCTTGGGTTAACTATAGGGATTACCGTCTGTATGATGATTTATCTTTTCATTGTGAATGAATTTAGCGTGGATAATTTTCATAAAAATGGAAAAAGCATTTATCGGGTGATGCGCCATTTTAAGCACGATGGAAAATCCAGCAGTGTGGCCTATTTATCCGGGCCTTATGGACCAGCTTTGTTGAATGATTTTAAAGGCGAAATTGACAAAGCAGTACGTGTAATTCCAAATGACAATTTAGTGGTTATTGGCGAAAAATCTTTTCATGAGAAAAAAGTACTGGCAGTAGATACTGATTTTTTTGACTTCTTTACTTTTCCATTGCTGACAGGCAATCCATCTAATGTATTGAAAGATCCGGGAAACGTAGTACTTACCGAAACGATTGCTAAAAAATATTTTGGAAGTGTACAGAATGCAATGGGGAAAACGATTACGCTTGATAAAGAACTGCCATTAAAAGTTGCAGGCATTGCCAAAGATGTTCCTTCTAATTCGCATCTTGACTTTGATATAGTAATGTCTCTGGAAAATTATAAAGATATAGGCATTATGAAAAAATGGATCAACAATGGCCTTTACACATACATTGAATTAGATCCGCATACCACCCAGTTACA
>DATILZ010000031.1:0-3424 GCA_035475995.1 Hanamia sp.
ACCCCCCTTTTTTTCTACTGGCATCGGCTCGCCACTGATCATGCTTTCATCTACAAAAGAATCACCTGTAATTACGACGCCATCTACAGCAATCTTTTCACCCGGCTTTACCAGTATCGTATCACCTATTTTCACACTTGCTATCGCCATTTCCATATGATGGCCACCGGCATGCACTACCATTACTGTTTTCGGCTGTAAACCCATTAGTTTCTTAATGGCTGATGAGGTATTGCCTTTCGCTTTTTCTTCCAGCATTTTGCCTAGCAAAATGAAGGCGATTACGACAGCGGCGGCTTCGAAATAAACATGCGCTTCCAGCCCATGGCTTTCCCAGAATTGCGGAAACAAGGTATTGAACACACTGAACAGATATGCCACACCGGTACTTAGTGCTACCAGTGTATCCATGTTGGCAGACCGGTGTTTTGCCTGCTTCCATGCACCAATAAAAAACTGTTTTCCAAAAATCAATACTACCGGTGTTGCCAATGCCCACATAATGTAATTGGCGTAAGGAATATTCATAAAGACCATTCCAATCAGAACTATGGGTATTGAAAGGACAATGGAGCCAATGGTTCTTTTTTTAAGTGTTTCAAACTTTTTGCGGTGCACTTCTTCCAACGCATCTTTCGCTTCTTCACTTTCATCAATCATTAAATCGTAACCGATACCCTGGAGAGCGGCCTTTAATTTTTGAGGGTCTGTAATGGTTGGAAGATATTCTACCCGCGCTGTTGCATTCGCATAATTCACCGCTACATTTACGACGCCGGGTGTATTTTCCAGAGTGCTTTGCGAACTGCTGGCGCATGAAGCACAGGACATATTTAATACAGGAAATGTTTTCTTTACCGTATCAACATCATAGCCTGAATCGCGAATGGCTTTTACGGCTTTGGGAATGGTTTCCAGTTCGTCGCTGGTAGTGATGACAGCGCGGTTATTATTTAACTCTACCCTATGTGATTTGATGCCTTCAACTTTGCTTAGCCCCTTGTCAACGATCAATGCACAATGTTCGCTTTCCACGCCAGCAAGGGGAAGATTTATTACCTGATTTTCATTTTTCATAGCTCACTAATTTAACAGGGCAAAGGTCGTACAATGAAATGCGGTAAACTTATATTCTTGTGGAAAAGATGTATAGATAAATGTTGCTGATTTATATTGTATCAAAATCAGAAAACTAACGCGCTCGTAACCTGGTATTTCCCTTTATTTTTAAAATTAGGGGATTAAGCCTCTTTTTTTATACAACTTCCACTATCTTTAGTCTGTTATATTTTTACCTTCAACAACCAAAACTGTTTAGAATGATCAAAACGTTTCTTTCTTTGGAATGGAAAGCTTTCACCAGGTCAGCTTCTTTTAAATTAAATCTTGCGCTAAAGATCATTTTTGGAATTATTGCCTTTTTTTACCTGGTAATGATCTTAGCGCTCGGAGTAAGCGTTTTTTATATGCTGAAAGAAAAAAACCTGGAGCCCTTATCTGCTGTTAATAAATATTTGATTTACTGGTGGTCTATGGATTTGATCAGCAGGTACTTTTTACAAAAGTCGCCCATCATGTATGTGAAGCCATTTCTAACCATGCCTGTCAAAAAAGGGAAAATCGTTTCTTTTTTCCTGGGAAAAACGGCCGTTTCTTTTTTCAATATTTATCCGGCTTTTTTCTTTTTACCGTTCAGTATTGTGATGATCGTAAATGGTTACCCGGCAATGCAGGTCTTATCGTGGCATGTTGCTATCCTCGCCCTGGTATTTACCAATAATTACCTGAATCTTTTGATAGATAACCTGGACCGGCTGTTTACGGCTGTCCTTGTTGTGCTGGTGTCCTTTGCGGCGCTTCAATATTATGGATGGCTTGATATAACCATTTATTCCTCACCTGTTTTCCAGGCATTTTACGAGTATCCGTTGTCAGGTTTTGCTATGATCATAATTCCTGTTTTGTTGTACCGGTATTGTTTTACTTATTTTAAAAATAACCTTCGTACGGATGAAGCGGTGCAGTCAAAAGTGAAAGAAGCGCAAACCGAAAATTTCACATGGCTTGAAAAATATGGAACATTGGGTACATTTTTAAAGAACGATATCAAACTGATCATACGTAACAAGCGGTCGAAGTCTACCGTGCTGATCAGCTTTTTTTTCCTTTTTTACGGAATCCTGATCCTGACCAATAAAACCCATCAAAGCGAAACATGGAAATTGTTTGCAGGCCTGTTTATTACCGGTGGTTTCCTTTTTACTTTCGGTGGATTTGTCCCAAGCTGGGACAGCGCTTATTACCCTCTGATGATGAGCCAGAACATCAGGTACAAAGAATATCTGAGATCGAAATGGTGGCTGATCGTTATAGTCACTTTTGTAAGCATGCTGCTTGCTTCATTTTATTTATTTATGGGCTGGGAGGTTTACCTGGCCATTATTGCCGCAGGTATTTATAATATCGGGGTGAATGCGCACCTGGTGTTGTTGGGCGGTGCCTATGTAAAAACGCCAATTGACCTGACGACTGGTAGAAAAGTGTTTGGAGATAAAAAAGCTTTCAATGTGCAAACTTTAATTATCGCACTTCCAAAATTAGTATTGCCGTTGCTGATATTTTATATTTTTTACCGGAAATGGAATGTTACTGCCGGTTACTTGTCAGTCGCCATTCTTGGTATTTTAGGACTCGCATTCAGAAACAAAATGTTCCGGATAATTGAAAATATTTATAAAAAAGAAAAATACTCCACCCTTGCTGCTTATAAACAAAAAAATTAAAAACTATCGCTATGATCTCAATTGAAAATTTAAAGAAAATCTATAACCATGTAACTGTTTTAAATATTCCCCAACTGGAAATACCGACAGGACAATCTTTTGGACTGGTTGGAAATAATGGCGCCGGCAAAACAACCTTATTTAGCCTGATACTTGATCTGATTGCGCCCAACTCGGGAAGTGTATCAAATAATGGAATCATTGTAAATCAGAGTGAAGACTGGAAAAGATTTACAGGCGCATTTATAGATGAAAGCTTTTTGATTGGTTATCTCACTCCTGAAGAATATTTTTATTTTATTGGGGAACTGCGTGGATTGAATAAGTCAGATGTCAATGAATTTTTACAACAGTTTTCCGAATTATTTAATGACGAGATTTTAAACAAAAGGAAATACATCCGCGATCTTTCCAAAGGAAATCAGAAAAAAGTTGGTATCGTAGGTGCACTCATTGGCACTCCGGAAGTGATCATCCTCGATGAGCCATTTGCAAACCTTGATCCTACTACACAATATCGACTTAAGGATATTATCAGGCAGTTTACTGCCGAAAAGAATACTACTTTTTTAATCTCCAGTCACGATCTGATCCATACCACAGAAGTATGTTCAAGGATCGTTGTTTTAAATAAGGGACAA
>DATILZ010000032.1:0-1729 GCA_035475995.1 Hanamia sp.
TTCGCTTCGGCATGGAGGATAATTACAGTAATGAAAAATCAACGTACAATGAATACAATGGAACCGCATTTCCCCAAACCATAAAAGAAAATATTTTATCCGCCTTTGCCGAAGCAGATATTTATGTTACGAATAATATCGCTGCAAGAATCGGAGCAAGGGCAGAGCATTCAAAATTATTAGATGAATGGAACGCGGCTCCGCGAATTTCTTTCGCTTATAAATTTGCCGACAAGAGCCAGGTTTCATTAGCATATGGAACTTTTTATCAGGACCCTGAGCGAAGATATTTGCCTTCTTTAAATGCGTTGCATTTTCAAAAAGCGACACATTATATCGCACAATACGAAAAGATTACGAGCAACCGCACTTTTCGCACAGAGCTTTTTTACAAAAAATATGATGATCTGATAAAAACCGGTGGTTCTTACAACGAAACATTTACTGCTATTAATAATAACGGTTTTGGTGATGCCAAAGGAATAGAATTTTTTTGGCGCGATAAAAAAACGATTAAGAATGTGGATTACTGGATTTCCTATTCTTACCTCGATACCAAACGCGATTTTTTAAATTATCCTTTCGCTCTTGAACCTTCTTTTGTTTCAAAACATACCGCCTCATTAGTAGTAAAAAAATTCGTGATGCCTATAAAAACGCAATTCAATATGTCTTACACTTTTGCATCCGGACGACCTTATTATGACTTAGTTTATGACAACAGTAATTACAATTATAAAATGATAGAAAGCGGGCGTACTAAAGATTATAACAATTTAAGTTTTAGTGTAAATTATTTACCCACCATTGGCAAACCAAAAGCAAAAGCCTTTTCAGTCTTTGTATTTTCTGTTACCAATGTTTTAGGTTTTAATAATGTTTATAATTATAATTTTTCTGTAAACGGACAAAATAAAGTAGCAGTAACGCCGCCGGCGAAAAGATTTATTTACGTGGGATATTTTGTGAGCCTCGGAATAGACAGAACCCAGGATGAGATTAATAATCATTTGTAGGCTAAATGCTCAAAGCTCAATGCAGAAAAAGAATTAAATTGTAATAATCATTTTTAAAAGAATTAAAAACAATTATTATGGAACAAGAAGCTAAAGATCCTGAATTATGGAAGTTGGCCCAAAAAAGAGCAGGATTCAGAACTCATGTACTCATTTATTTTATCATGACTATTTTCTTCTGGACTATTTATTATATCAGTCTCAGAACGAATAACACACCGCCTGCTCAAAGAGACACAATTCCGTGGCCGGTTTGGCCTATGATCGGCTGGGGAATCGGCGTATATTTTAATTACCTCGCTGCTTATAAAAATCACAATTCAATGGCAGAAAAAGAATATCAAAAACTGAAACAAAAACAATAATTTTTAAACAAAAACAATCAAACAAAATGAAAAAGTCAATTTTATTCGTCGCATTAATTTTCTTTTCAGCTTTCAGCTTTGCACAAAGCGCCAAATACCAAAGTGCCATGAAAGCAAACATTAGCCTGTTAGATTCTATGGCAGTAAAAAATAATGCCGAAGATCTTTCAAACGCTTTTGCCAGGATCGGCGATGCTGAGAAAACTCAATGGCTGCCATATTATTATGCCGCTTATTGCAAAGCTTTCCAGGCGTTGACAGAAAAAGACAATACAAAAAAAGATGCATTGGCAGATAACGCAAATGCGTTGATTACAAAAGCAGAAGGCATTTTAGGGAAAGAAAATT
>DATILZ010000033.1:0-2376 GCA_035475995.1 Hanamia sp.
TCCGGACTGCTGTCTGACGCAATGCTTTCTTTCTGTTTGTCCTGGTTGCAACCCCAGCTAATGAATATGATAATTGCAGCAAAAAGAACCTTTTTCATTTGTTTGTTTTTTTAGTTGAAATATTTGTGATTGCTTGTGTTATTTTTTAAACCCACATTTCATATTTAATATACTTCTGGCTTTGGTTCTTTTCTTTCCCATTTAGCTGCCCTGCCTTCATTTCAGACAGGGACAGCAATGAGAATTGAAGAACACATGAAAAGAAGATTAAGATGATTTTTGCTAAGAAGAACTATTTCTATTTTAAAACAATACATTAATGGTGACTCTCACTTTCAGGCCTGATTGAAAATGCTTGTCACGTCAATACTTATTAACTCATTTTGTATGAATGTATTTTTCCGGTTTTGCAGATTCTATTCAGATAGGAAGGGATTTGACTTCATAAACTTACCGGAAAGAATTATTCAAATTACTTTGTCAGGACGAATACCATTAATTATTGTCCGAACAGGCGTTTTTGTTTACCAGGAGAATTATCCAAACTTTAATTGTAATAAAAAGGGCGAGGATACCTGTTAAATACAGAAATAGAAATAGCGATTATTTATTGATTTGCTGAAATAAAATCACTTTTTTGATTTTATCCCCTAATCTTTATTTGGAATAGCTAAAATGTTTGAATTCTTTGCAGCAGATTTTCTTTCAGTCCTGCACTCATTGGAATTGGTTTTCCTCCAATCAACACATAATTTTCGGCCACTTCTTCTATCTGGTTTATATTGATAAGATAGGAGCGATGGATCCTTATAAAAATATTTACCGAAAGTTTTTCCTCAATAGCTTTAAGGGTAACAGATAAAAGGTATTCTTTGTTTCCGGCAAAAATGTGGCTATAATTTCTGTCTGCTTCGATATAAAGAATGTCCGCAACCATTATTTTGATCATTTTTTCTTTATACCTAACAAAAATGCGGTCATTTAAAATGTAATGTTGTGTGTCATTATTTGTATTAATTACCAGGGGGCCGGTTTCTTTTTCTGCCATCCTGCAGATAGTTAATTCAATAGCTCTTTGTAAATCCAATTGCTTGAAAGGTTTGGAAATAAAGGCGGATGGTTTGGTAGATTTGGCTCTGTTGAATGTAGCTTCGTCTCCATTAGCAGTCAGATAAATTATTGGTGTTTTGGAAAACTTTTGTATTTCCAATGCCGTTACAATTCCATCTATTTTTCCTTTCAGATTAATGTCCAATATAATAATATCAACAGTATTCTCCTTCAGATGCATGATTGCTTCTTCACCACGAGGCAAAATTCCATCCACGTCATAACCAAGATTTGTAAGTAGCAAAGATATTTTCGCAGCGATAATCATTTCATCTTCAACTACCAGGATTTTGATAAGATTTTGCATCCGGTTTTCATTTTAAAAAGAAGTAGCAAAAGATAAATTTTCTTATTGTAAATCTATTATAATCATTTCACATTTCAATTAAAAAATAACTTTGTATAGGTATTATTTTTTTGCAGGCTCTGCCCTTTACGGGGGAAGATTGTATCAGGCGGTAACGGATTCCGGATGAGCGTTGCCAAATCAACCTTGAATTCGGTTTCCGGCTCAATAGTGATTTTGGAAAGCTAAGAGAATCAAAGCATAAACTCCGCCAGCGATATTGAAACAGGTAATGCCGATAAGTTATAGAGATTTCTCTACGCTGATAAGAAAACTTCCTGACTTTAAAAATATCTTTCACGCCTCTTTTCAATTATTCCATAAAACCCTGCATAATAATTGTGGCAGTTTTGAGTAATTTGAGAATAATGAAAATGCTAAGGTATCGGAGCATTATTCTGACATCTTTCCAATGGTCATTCATTAAAAAAAAAAATTACTGGTTTTAAATTATCTACAATGCATCAGGAAATCAAACAAGACAATAAAAATTTCGAGGGCAACCGAAGAAATTTTATTAAAAAGGGATTAGTAGTAAGCTTTTCCGGCTTCGCAGGATTAAGTTTATTAGCAGGGTGTAAAGATGAAAAAGGCGAAGAGAAAGAAGTGTCTCCACCTGAAGACCTGATGCAGGAACATGGGGTATTAAAACGTGTCTTGCTTATTTATGATGCATGCCGGATCCATCTGATCAACAAGGAAACTTTGCCTGCAGATGCTATTACAAATTCTGCAAATATTATCAGAACATTCATAGAAGACTATCACGAAAAGCAGGAAGAAAACTATTTGTTTCCGCGCTTTAAAAAGGCTAATCAGTTAACATATTTGGTGGATGTGCTGTTGCAACAGCATCAGGCGGGCAGAAGGGTTACCTAGGAGATACACAGATTAGCAAAACAACAAACCGGACTGAAGCA
>DATILZ010000034.1:0-2256 GCA_035475995.1 Hanamia sp.
TTTAGCATTATTAAATCGTTTAAAATGAAATCAATCAGAGTTTGTTTGGCCTTTATTGCCCTGCTATTCTTTCATGTGATGCAGGCTCAGAGATGGGTGTCATTATTTGATGGTAAAACCTTAAACGGCTGGAAGGTTGGCGATAATGCATCTACCTTCAGCGTGGATAGTGGGATGATTAAAGTAAATGGCAACACGGCTCACCTGTTTTATGAAGGTCCGGTAAACAATCACAGCTTTAAAAATTTTGAATTCAAAGCAGACGTAATGACAAAGCCACATTCCAATTCAGGTATCTATTTTCATACGGCTTTTCAGCAAGGCGGCTTTCCGGAGGTTGGTTACGAAGTGCAGGTAAATAATTCGCATACTGACTGGCGGCGTACCGGCAGCTTATACGGGATTGAAGATGTGAAAGAAGTGGTGGCACCGGACAATGTTTGGTTTACAGAATACTTTAAGGTTACCGGCAACCACGTGGTTATAAAAATTAATGATAAAACAGTTGTTGATTATACGCAGCCAACTAATGTGCCGCCGCCTGATAAAAAAGGGCCAATTGATTCAACCGGCACCTTTGCATTGCAGGGCCATGATCCCGGCAGCACTGTATATTTTAAAAATATTATGGTGAAGGTGTTGCCTGATTAATAATATACAGGAACATCCATTTAAAATAAATAAGCTAACAGTTTAGTTACCCGGCCCGTTGCTCCTTTCTGGCGTAAGGTTGAATCTTTTTTTAGCGCAAAGCGTCCGCTTGTGTTTTTATTGGATCATCAAAATAAAAATCAGAACAATTTATTGCTTTACTTTATTTTTAATTCGCGCAAGACACAAGCAGGGATGCTTGCGTTAAAATCAGGTAAATTGGGTTCATACCCTTAAGTTAAATTGTTTAGCGATACTCACATTATCTTTTAAAAGCATCTTTTTTATTTTATTAAAAATTTAATTGTCATGTACAATAGGTTAAAGTTTTTACTCTCGTTTTTGTTTATTTTTTCTTGTAATGCAGTCGGGCTATCCCAAAAAAAGTTTTCCGCAACTATACAATTCCCATCGCAATTAGACAAAACTCATATTCAATTGTTATATGATAATGGGAAAAAAGAGATAAAGGTTAAGTCCGTTTTTTCAAATAGACAAATTACTATTTCGGATAGTTTTTACTCGAAATATGCTACTATAACAATTAACTATTTAGATAAAAGGGGCATGTATCTAAATTCGAAAAGCTTTTTTGTTCCTGATGAACCAGCCCAAATTAATTTTTACCTGCAAAACAAAAAGCCGTTAGAAAAATACAAACTAAAAAATGCTTATGATCTTGACTCCATGGGAGCAGAGAAATTAAAATTATTTGATTCATCTGAAAGCAGAGATTTTGAAGATTTTATGTCAGCCCATCGTGATGAATTTGGTACCAATGATTCCTTACAAATTATAGCTGGAGAAAAAGGTCTGAAACTGTGGAATAAAGAATTAGAGTTTATTACCGAAAATAGAAATTTATATTATTCATTTTGGTTATTCAGAAGAGAAATTATTCCGCGGCTTTTTACCAACGCAGACAGTTTGTTGGAAATATATAATTCTGTTTTCCCCGATAGTTTTAAACAAAGCACTGAAGGAGCAGAAATTTTGAAAGTTTTGGAAGGAAGAATTCACACTAGAAAGAATCAACAGGCACCTGCCTTCACAGCTATTGACACAAGAGGAAAAACTATATCACTAAGTGAATATCATGGCAAATATGTTATACTTAGCTTTTGGGCATCATGGTGTAGTCCTTGTATAGAAGAAATACCTGCCTTAAAACGAATAAGGGATAGCTATTCAGAGGATAGATTGGAAATTATTTCGATTACCTATGATAAGGATACAATGGCTTTTTCCAGGGCTGTAAAAAAATACAATATGAATTGGATACATATTTTTGGCAATGAAGATTTGATAAAAAAATATGGAGATCAAGCTGTTCCGATGGTCTATTTGTTAGACGATACAGGCAAAGTAATATATAGTAGAGAAGAAGATAAAGACTTTGGTGAACAGAAATTATTATTTCTCAGCAAAATATTAAAGGAAAGATTATAAAAAAATAATCTCTGCAATTGGTCATAAAAAATTTTCCAGCTGAATAGGCACGGAGAAAAAATTGCGCGATTGCGTGTGTGGATGCAAACGAAGGTTGCCGGATGAGCCAATGAGGATGCAGATGGAAAGAGTGAAAAGTTAATTATAAAAATTAAC
>DATILZ010000035.1:0-20810 GCA_035475995.1 Hanamia sp.
TTTTAAAAATATCAGTATTGCAAAGTTTGACAGTGTGAAAGTCAAATTAACGGTGATCGATAACAACAATGTTACACGCGTTCTACAAGTCCCCCGTCAAAAACCTTTGATAAGCGGCGATACGATCACATTAAAATATGATATCGACACGAAAAACTTTACCGGATTGAATACGATTTTTGTAGATTTCAATCCGGACAATGATCAGCCGGAGCAATATGTCTTTAATAATTTCATGTATCGTAATTTTTATGTAAAAGCCGATCAGTACAATCCTACAATGGATGTTACTTTTGATGGTGTTCATATTTTAAACAGGGACATTGTTTCTGCAAGGCCACACATTACCATAAAACTGAAAGACGATAATAAATCGCTCGCATTGAATGATACTTCTCTGATAAAAGTTCAGATAATAAATCCGGATGGTTCGCCGCATATGTATCGTTTTGATAATGATACTTTAAGATTCACACCGGCTAACCTTGCAACAGGTGAAAATACTGCAACTATTGATTTTAGTCCTTCCCTGCCTGGTGAAGATGATCAATATCAATTAATCGTTTCAGGAAAAGACGTGGTAGGAAACGCGGCGGGTAAAATAGATTATCATGTGGATTTCAGGGTTATTAATAAACCAATGATCTCTAATTTCATGAATTATCCAAATCCATTTACCACTTCCACCGCTTTTGTATTTACCATTACCGGTTCACAAATACCACAAAATATACGCATCCAGGTATTAACGGTTACGGGGAAAATAATCAGGGAAATTACGTCGGAAGAATTAGGTCCACTACATATCGGCCGGAATATTACCGATTTCAAATGGGACGGTACGGATATGTATGGACAAAAAGTGGCGAACGGCGTTTATTTATACAGGGTGCTTACGAATCTGAATGGTAAATCAATGGATCATTTTAAAGATGGAGATACGGATAATACAGATAAATATTTTACCAAGGGTTATGGGAAAATGTATTTAATGAGATAATGGGAAAATGCGAAAATGAAAAATCATTTTATTTCTTCATTTACTGCAAGAAAAAACTTACAGGAATAATTGAATAATGCAATAATTGAATAATTGATTTTACATCTGCACTTTCACTCCATAAGCCAGATCACCTGCATCGCCCAATCCCGGAACGATATATCCTTTGGCGGTAAGCTCATCGTCAATATCGCCGCACCAGATAGTGGCAGACGGCTCTGCACGAAGCACATATTCAATTCCAACGGTACAGGCAAGGGCACAGGCAATATGAATCTCCGAAGGATTTCCTGCATCGCGGATAAACTGTAAAGTTTTTACCAGTGAGGCGCCAGTGGCAAGCATCGGATCTGAAATAATCACAACGCGGTTTTCCATTTCAGGGCAACTGATATAATCAAGGCTTATTTCAAAACTACCATCCGCGTTGTGCTTGCGATATGCGCTGATAAATGCATTGTCCGCTTTATCAAAATAATTGAGAAAACCATTGTGCATCGCTAATCCGGCACGCATAATGGTGGCAAGCACGGGTTGTTTTTCCAACACTTTACAATTGGATATTCCCAATGGTGTAGTAATTTCTTTTTCAACCCAGGGCAATTTTTTGCTGATCTCATAAGCACATATTTCAGCAATATTTTCCAGGTTTTTTCTAAATCTCATGCGGTCATTTTGCACATCAATATCGCGCAATTGGCTGATCCAGTTACTTACCAAAGAATGATTGTCGCTCAGATTGATTACCATGGTTTATTTATTTAAAACTAAAGATAAGTTCAATTTCAAAGGTTGCCAACGTTCAAACTAAATTCTAATTTAAAAAATGAATTCCATAAGGTTGGGAACCTTTTATTAATTTGGCGCAAATCTAAATTTAAAAGAGAGAAAAACATTATGATTTATCATGTGATTGGTTTGATGAGCGGAAGCTCCCTCGACGGTCTTGATATTGCTTTTGTAGAATTGGCTGAAACAGCAGGTAAATGGGAGTATGAAATAAAGTGTGCCGCCTGTATTGAATATGAAAATGAATGGATTGAAAAATTAAAAAACGCTATTCATTTTTCAGCACTCGATTATCAATTATTGCACACCAATTATGGAAGATATTTAGGACAAAAAGTAAATGAATTTGCAGAGAAATTTCAATTAGAACATAAGATAAGTTTAATCTCATCACATGGGCACACTACCTTTCATTTTCCTGAAAAAAGAATGACTGATCAATTAGGAGATGGCGCTGCAATTGCTGCAGAAACCGAACTTCCTGTAGTAACAGATTTACGGGCTGTGGATATTGCTTTCGGTGGCCAAGGCGCTCCAATAGTGCCTTTGGGAGAAAAACTATTGTTTCCGGAGTATCATTATTTTTTGAATATTGGTGGCATAGCCAATATCTCTATCAATAGCAAACAAATAAATAATGCGGATTCTAATTCTGATAAAAATGAAATTATTGCCTTTGATATTTGCGCAGCAAACCGTGTTTTAAATATGCTTTCTTTAGAAAAAAATAAGGCATATGATGAAGATGGAAAAATGGCTTCATCCGGAAGAATAAATGATGGGCTTTTACAAAAATTAAATTCTCTCGAATATTTTTTGCTCCCTTATCCAAAATCATTGGCAAATAGTTTTGGAACCGATATTATTTATCCTTTGATTAAATCTTTTAACCTTAGTGCAGAAGATTCCCTTGCAACATATGTAGAGCATATTTCCATTCAAATAAAATATGCACTTCAATCTCATTTTTCAAAAACAAATGTTCAACAATTGATGATTACCGGTGGCGGCGCTTTTAATAAATTTTTAATTGAAAGAATTTCAAAACATTTAGAGGAAATAAATTTTGAAGTTTTTATTCCTGCAGATGAAGTGGTCGCTTTTAAAGAAGCATTGATCATGGCGCTCCTCGGAACGCTGCGCTGGCGCGAACAATACACCGTTTTATCATCAGTAACAGGAGCAAAAAGAAACAGCATTGGTGGCGCATTGTGGCTGGGTACAGAAGCGTAATTTGTTTTTTGTTTAAGAAATATTTGTGCGTCTATGTGTCAATTTTCATTATTTTTCGTTTTGAAAACTACACTAATGAAAAAATTTTTGCCACTGATACTTTTTGCAGCGATTTTATTATATGCATGCAATGAAAATGATTCTCCAAAACAGAAAAAAGAAAGTTATGAGCTGACGAAGAAAGAATTATTGTCAAAAGAACAAAAAGACCCGACAGCTTTCATATCGGTCAGCGGAAATAATAGAAAGAATATTGTAGGACAAACAGTAGTAAGAGGTACTTTAACAAACAAAGCTTCCATTGCTGTTTTTAAAGATGTGGATATCAAACTATCTTTTTATTCTAAAACAAAAGCACTTTTGGAAACTGATAAAGAAACAATTTTTCAAATTCTGGAGCCAGGGGAATCAAAAGATTTTAAAACCAAATATTTTGCTCCAAAAGGTACTGACAGTGTAGGATTGCAGGTGTTGGGTGCAAAAATAATTGCGCATTAAAATACAGTAAAACCGCCTGGATCATTTCAAATGGCAAGAAATAATTTACCTTAATAATTCTCATTTTCAAGTAATGAATTTCATCCCGCGTTTGAAACTTTTTTTATCCATGTGCATCTTTCTTTTTTCAACAAATAATGTTTTGGCACAATCAGAAAAATTTCGGGTAGTTGCATATTACGGCGGAAGTCCTACTTTGGCAGATAGCTTTCCAGTTGAGAAACTAACACATATCATTTTTAGCTTTGCCCATTTAAAAGGAAATGAATTACATATAAATAATGCCCGTGACAGCGCAACAATCAATGAACTGATAAAATTAAAAAGCAGAAATCCGCAATTAAAAGTTTTGATCTCTCTGGGCGGATGGAGTGGTTGTGCTACTTGTTCCGACGTTTTTTCATCTAAAAAAGGCAGAAAAGATTTTGCGAATTCTGCACGACAATTATGTAATTACTTTAATACAGATGGAATAGATCTGGATTGGGAATACCCGGCTATTGCAGGATTTCCCGGACATCTTTATCAAGCTGCAGACAAAGAAAATTTTACAAAGCTCGTAAAGAGATTAAGAAAAACTTTGGGCACAAAGCGCGAAATTACTTTTGCAGCTGGTGGTTTTAAACAATATATTGATTCATCAATCGAATGGAAAAAAGTGATGAAGAGAGTAAACTTTGTAAACCTGATGAGTTATGACCTGGTAAACGGATATGCATCTGTAACAGGGCATCATACTGCATTATATAGCACTCACCAACAATTTGAATCTACAGATCAGGCAGTGAATCAACTAATAAATTTGCACGTACGAAAAGATAAAATTGTAATTGGCGCTGCATTTTATGGCAAAGTGTGGGAAAATGTTCCAGACACAGCTGATGGCCTTTATCAAAATGGTAAATATATTGGGAACATTATTTTCAGAAATTTTGATTCACAAATGTCGGCCGACAGCGGCTTTACTTATCATTGGGACAGCGTGGCCCAGGCGCCTTTTTCTTATAATGCCGAAAAGAAACTATTCGTTACTTATGATGATAAAAAATCAATAACACTTAAGACGAAATACGTGCTCGACAATGGCCTTGGCGGTATTATGTTTTGGGAACTTGCTTATGACGCTTTCAGCAATGGTCTTTTGGAGGCGATAGATGAAGTAAGGAAAAATGGGCAGGAACAAAAGTGACGGCACAAGTAGTAAAACATTTCTGAAAAAACTGTTGCATAAATCCTTAACAAATCCTTATCTCTTCCGCATTAATCTTTCTTTCATTTTTTATTTCTCATATTCAGAACGGCTGTAAAACCCGCTTCCAATTTTAATATGAAAAATAAAATTCTACTTATCGTTTCTGTACTTATTTCAAGTGTCAGTTTCGCACAGACAAATCCTTCTTTTGGTGTAAAAGCAGGGATCTTATCCTCCGGCATACGTGGTGATGCTGTTGATAATTTTAAAAACATTCTCGATTTTACCAAGGGCGGAATTACTACAAAGGATTACACTGGTTTCTTTGCCGGCGGCTATGCTACAATTCCTGTTACTGAAAACTTTTCTATCGAACCAGGAATTTATTATTCTTTAAAAGGTTATAAATTAAACGGTTCTTTAAATCTGAAAGGGCTTGATTTTCTCGGAGCCAATGCAAAAGCTACTTTGCAATCTGAATATGTAGATGTGCCTCTCTTGCTGAAAGGCAATTTCGGTGGTTTCCAGATTTTTGCCGGACCTCAGATTTCTTATCTCGCTTCCTCAAACTTAAAAACAACCGCGGGCATTTTAGGCATCAATTTATTAAACAAAACCATGGATGCTACGTCACAATTTAATCGCTGGGATGCAGGTGTTACAGGTGGTATTGGTTATCAGTTTTCAAACGGCCTCAGCATTTCTGCTTCCTACGATTATGGCCTTTCAAAAGTAGATGCGAACAGAAGTGTAAATGCTTACAACAATGCAATAAAATTAGGAATAGGAATCAACTTCTGAAACCACAAAAAATCCCGGTGATAAGCCGGGGTTTTCATTCGTATTTGCCATTATATTTTTTTTAAAGCAGATGTAATATCTTCTTCTGTTTTGATAAAAATAAACAGATCAAAAAGGTTTCATCAAAAGAAGAATTTGAAAAAGCAGTGGTTCCCGGTTTTTATATTGATGAAAAAGAAAAGAATGGAATGGGGCATGTGAAAACGGCTTGCTGAATTGCGATTTTGATAAAACAGATACAACGATGTTACTTTTTTATTGAAACGAATAAATCCGCAACTCCCGGTTTTTAAGAACATATATGCGACGATTGCTAATTTTTATTGCTGTATTATTTTGTAAATCAGCAGGCAATTTATAGCTGGTCACATCGGGCAATGGCGCAGTATATTTATAAATGTTTTCTTTATCAAAACCGTAAATATTTTTACCCAAAACTTCAATATCTGTCCAGTTTAAAAAAGTAAGTTTACTTTTAAAGCTTCCATAATAATCAAAAATATAAACCCCTTTTTGAGGATCGTATAGATAAATAAACCCATCACGATCAATTATTTTTACCGGATCCGGAACGGAATCAAAAAGCAAACGGAAATCAACAGTCTCGGAAAGAAGGTTGCCATTGTCATCTATCTTTTTTAATTTATTATCCTGCTCATCAAAAAGCCAGATATTATTATCGTAAGAACTGGTAACTGCACGAACCTGAAAAATATTTTGTTTGCGCAAATTGAGCGCAGTAACAACATTCAGGTATTTGTCCAATAAAACAATGGTAGAAAAATTCTTATAAAAAAGAATCGTTTTCCAGGGATTTTCCGCATCTACATAAGAGAGCTTTCCATATTTTGTCACTTCATTAAAAACACCAACAGAATCTCCTTTTTCGTTGTATTTTTTCAATTGATTATCTGTTGTAATTAAATACAACGCGCCAATATTATCTACAGTAAATGAAGAAATAGAAAGATTTATTGATTTTACAAAACGAAAAAGTGAGTCATTTTGAGCATAGCCGAAATGATGGTAGCCAAGGTTAAAAACGATGAGAAGAATGAACACTTTTTTTCTCATGATTTATAATATTTCAATGAAACAATTCCATGATCAAACACAGCGTAGCTGTTGTATTTTATCCAATCTCCCAGGTTTATATAAACACTTTCATCATTCAATCTATACTCTATTGGTAAATGCCTGTGACCAAAAATAAAATAATCAAAGTGTTTCTTTTCCAATGTTTCTTTTGCAAAAAGGATCAGCCATTCTTTTTCTTCGCCAAGAAATTTTTCTTCCTCTGATCCGGCTGCCGCCCGGCTTTTGCGGCTGAAATAATCCGCAATGCCGATCCCGACAGATGGATGAATCATTCCAAAAAGTGATTGAGAAAATTTGCTTCTAAAAACTTTTTTCATCATTTTATAACGATGGTCGCCCGGGCCTAACCCATCACCGTGGCCAATAAGGAATTTTTTTCCATTAAACTCAAATTCCTTCGGATCATGATATACGTCAATGTTTAGTTCTTTTTGAAAATATCCATTCATCCACATATCGTGATTTCCAACAAAAAAATGAATGATAATTCCACTGTCTGTTAGCTCGGCAAGTTTGCCCAATATTCTTACAAATCCTTTAGGAATTACTTTTTTATATTCATACCAAAAATCAAAAAGATCACCCAGGATAAAGATGATCTGAGCATCATTTTTTATTTCATCAAGGAATTTTACCACCCGTTTTTCGCGCAGCAGGCTCGATTGGTAATCGGGGGCGCCAAGATGAAAATCTGAAAGGAAATATATTTTTTTACCGGGTAAAAGTTGCATGAGAAATTATGAAAAACAAAGTATAAGTTATAAAGACAATAAAGGCTTATCAATCAAAAATACATAAACTTCTTTCGGTCCATGAACACCTACGACGAGAGTTTTTTCTATGTCTGCAGTGCGGCTAGGTCCGGCAGCAAATGTGATAAATGAAGGAAGGTTATTTCCGTATTTCTTTTTCAAATCCTTCAGTGCATCACGGGTATCACATACCAGCTGATCTGTATATGCAATACAAATATGAACGGGAGCATAAGCGCTTACCGTGCGGCCGCTTTGTTGTGCACTGCTCATTACAATCGCTCCTGTTCTCGCTACAAGGTAATTGCATGAAGTAATGGCTGCATCGCAATTGGCTAAGGATGATTTTTTTATTGCCGGGAATTCTTCCGTTTTAAATAAATTTAAAAGCTCATTTTCCTTACAATAAACATTTTCCCATTTTTGTTGAATAATGAGTTTCTTAATTTGATTTTTTGCATCAGCTTCATTTACACAAAAAGCAAATTTTCCAGACAACTTTGTAAATTCTTCGGCAAATAATATTTCCAGCTCCTCTGTTTGCGGATGAAAAACAGAACTGTTTCCTTCGCTTTTGGGAAAAGGCAAAGGCGTTGAATTACTCAACGCCTCTCTTATTTTTTTTAAAATTTTTTCTTTAGCAGAAGAAACTTTCATTTCGATTATTTAATATTTGCATCATTGGTATCCACTACATGAATAGCGGAATCTACCACTGCTTCTTTTGGATTATCTACGAAGTCTAACGCCTTTTTATCTTCATAAGGCCTTTTGCCAATCAAAGCTTCTACATCACTTTTGAAAAGAACTTCTCTTTTCAATAATTCCTGGGCAATAATTTCAACTTCTTTTCTTTTTTCTGTCAATAGCTCTTTTGTCCTTTCAAAAGCAGTCTCAATCAATTTGCGCACTTCCTCATCTATCATTTTTCCGGTTTCTTCGCTAAATGGTTTCTGGAAAGCATTTTCCTGTGCCGGATCATAATAACTTACATTTCCGATTTTTTCATTCATACCGTAAACAGTAACCATCGAGTAAGCCATCTTCGTTACCTGCTGCAAGTCGTTGCTCGCGCCGGTCGATATCTTTCCAAAAAAGATCGTTTCAGCAGCTCGTCCCCCAAGGGTCATACATACCTGGTCGAGTAGCTGATCTGTATTATATAAATATTGCTCTTTTGGTGTATATTGAGCATAGCCTAATGCTGCAGTACCTCGCGGCACGATGGTTACTTTCAATAAAGGATAGGCATGTTCTAAAAACCATCCGCAAATCGCGTGTCCGGCTTCATGATACGCAATGATCTCTTTTTCTTCCGGAAGAATGATTTTGTTCTTTTTTTCCAATCCGCCTATTACACGGTCTATGGCATCCTGAAAATCACTCATGTCAACCGCTTCTTTTCCGTTTCGCGCAGCAATCAAAGCTGCTTCGTTACAAACGTTGGCAATATCCGCACCGGCAAAACCAGGCGTTTGTTCTGCTAACTTATGCGTATCCAAACTTTGCGAAACTTTGATAGGAATGAGATGAACTTTAAATATCGCTTCACGGCCCACCAGGTCAGGACGATCAATGCTAATTTGCCTGTCGAACCTTCCGGGGCGCAATAAGGCGCTGTCCAAAACATCAGGACGATTGGTAGCAGCCAGAATAATAATTCCTAAATCTGTTCCAAAACCATCCATTTCTACAAGTAATTGATTGAGTGTATTTTCTCTTTCGTCATTGCTCATCATCATATTTTTTCCGCGTGCACGACCTATCGCATCTATTTCGTCTATAAAAATAATACATGGAGCTTTTTCCCGTGCCTGTTTGAATAAATCTCTCACACGACTGGCGCCAACCCCTACAAACATTTCTACAAAGTCACTTCCACTGAGGCTAAAAAAAGGAACCTGCGCTTCACCGGCAACGGCTTTTGCCAATAAGGTTTTACCGGTTCCGGGAGGGCCTACTAATAGTGCACCTTTTGGAATTTTACCACCAAGATTGGTATATTTTTTAGGATTTTTCAGAAAATCAACAATTTCCATTACTTCCACTTTTGCTTCATCGAGGCCGGCCACATCACTAAAATTGATATTCACCCTGGTACCTTTTTCAAAAAGAGTTGCCTTTGATTTTCCAATATTGAAAATGCCACCCGGTCCACCTGCACCAGCGCCGCCACCTACTTTGCGCATCATCATTATGAATACCAATGCGATTAAAAGTATTGGTAAAAGTGTGCTGATTATCTGTCCGAATAATTCGCCTTCATCCCCGGGCCGGTCAGGTACTTGTTTTACCTGCGGATTGTCTTTATAAAATTGGGCCAGTTGAGTAGCGAAAATTTCATCTTTGATAATGCTAAAATATGCCTGAGGGCCATCTTTTATTTTTTTCACATCGTCATAGTTGGGACCAAAAACGGTCTTAAAATAACCGGCGTCGCTATCTAACTTTTGTGGATCGATAAAAACCCTCACCAATTTTTTATTGCCAACGGTTTTTATCTGATCAACATCGCCCTGGCGAAGCATCGTATAAAAATCGGTATTATTAATTTCAACACCAGAGCCGCCCATAGAGCCTCTGTAAAGATTGTATCCAATAATCAAAGCAAAGATAATCCCGTAAACCCAATAAATACTAAGCTTGGGCTTCTTTTTCGGATCTTCTTCAGGAGGAGTTCCAGGCGATAAATTTGGATTTAGTCTTCTTTGTATTGATTTCTTTTTCTGTTCTTCAGTTGCCATAGTATGCTTGCTTCCGCAATATTTTTTATCTCAATTCTTGTTCAGGAATAAGATCTTTTTTTAATGTTTATTGTGTATTTGTTTCTTTTTATTAATGCTCTACAATTGCTGCATCACTCCACATTTCTTCAAGCCTGTAAAATTTTCTTGGCTCAGGAAGCATGATGTGAACAACCACATTAACGTAATCAATCAGAATCCATTGTTCACCTTGCCTTCCTTCATGCTTATAGGGATTTTCACCACATTTCTTTTTCACTTCCTCCTCCACAAAATCAGCAATGGCTTTAAGTTGTATAGGATTAGACGCTTCACAAATGATAAAAAAATCAGTAACGGCTTCAGGGATTTTTTTCAGATCGAGGCTTACAATTTTTTCTCCTTTTTTTTCCTGTATTGCATGGATAATCGTTTTAAATAGCTTACTATTTCTCGTTACCCTTGCTACGGTTGATTTTTTTCTTTTTTCCAGTAATGTTAAATTGTTCAAATGTGTTCTTTTTACTCGTGCTAATTTCAGCAATCTGCAAAATTAAATTTATTCTTTTAGATTGCAGCTTTCCACGTAAATTTTGTATCTATTTTATCAAAAATACTATAATTCTTTATTAATCTTTTTTTATGTCTTTTTCGCCGGAAAATATACTGGTTCTTGATAGTATTGATAGTACCAACAACTATGCCATGGCATTGATTCAAAGAGGAGATGCAACTGCAATAAAACCTGTCTTTGCATTGGAGCAAATCTACGGGAAAGGAAGACGTGGCAAGCATTGGAAAAGCAATAAAGGCGCTAATATTATCCTTTCCATTCCGCTTCAGATGCAATGGCTCTCAGTATCTCAGCAATTCCATTTAAGTGTGGCAATTGCATTAAGCTGCCATGATCTTTTCTATAAATATAATTTAGCAAATCTTTTTATAAAATGGCCAAATGATATTTTTATTAATGACAGTAAGGCAGGCGGAATTTTAATTGAAAATGTTATTAAAGGTACTTTATGGCAGTGGTCTGTAATTGGAATTGGAATAAATGTTAACCAGGAAGGGTTTGAAGAATTTGATTTAAAAGCAACGTCTTTAAAATTAGCAACAGGAAAAAGTTATGATGTTTTAAATCTCGCAGAAGAACTTCTTTGCTTTGTTTTAAAAAGGATTGAAGAATTGAAATCAGGCAATTTTGAAAAGATGCTCGAAGAATATAACCGGCATCTATTTGCAAAGAATAAAACCGTTAAACTAAAAAAAGAAAATATTGTTTTTGAAACTACAATCACCGGCGTTTCATCATCCGGCCAATTAATTACAAAAGATGCTTTTGAAAGAAGATTTGATTTTGATGAAGTGGAATTTAAAGGATTGGTTTAGGCTTTAATAAATTTCTTGAAATTTATTTTTTTAGAAATAAAAGGATAAAACCAAAAGTTACTGCAACTTGTCCAACCCAAAAAATAAACATCCATTTGATTATTTCAGCTTTATTGTTATCAACATCTTCTTTAGTAGCCAATATTTTGGAATTATCAATGAATTCTTCTTTGATTTTTTCTTCGATATAAGTAGTCAATGTTTCAGCAGTATCCTTTCCTACTTTTATTGAAAGCAAATCATATAATCTGGTAATAGAAATGGTCATAATTTAGAAGCTGAAACAAATATAAACTTTTCTGTTTGAAATTTTATTTCAGCAAGAGAATTTAAAAAACACAAATACACGTTATTTATTGCTTTACTGTATTCTAAAAATATTTTTACACGACCTTTTAATTGAAACAATTTTTTAGAAAAAAGACCAAAAATTTTATCCGGTTAAAATTTTTTTAAAGATGTGCCGAAATATAAAAAATTCTTCTGCCACTCTTTCATATCATCCTTCAAACTTCTTATCTTTGCGCAAAATTTAGAAGAAGTATGGCCTCTAAAAGCATGAAATCTTTATTGGTAGCGGTTTTCAGCGTTTTTTTGCTGTCATTTTCCATGAGCGCTTTTTCGCAGGAAAAACCGGAAGAACATAAAAAAACCGAAGAAAAATTTGATCCTACTACCGCGATCCTTAATCACGTGCAGGATGCTTATGAATTTCACTTTTTTACTATCGGTGATTTTCACGCTTCAATTTATTTGCCGGTAATATTATATTCTCCCCAAAAAGGGCTTTCAATTTTCTCTTCAAAAAGATTTGGACACGATCACGATGAAGAATATGAAGGGTATAAAATGCAAGGTGAAAATGCAATTGTTCCCGTTGATGCAAATGTAACTGTTTATGATTTTTCCTTAACCAGGAATGTAGTTCAGACATTAATTGCACTGGCACTGTTTACTATAGTAATGGTAAAAATTGGTAATAAATATAAAAAAGGCCATGGTGTGATTTCAGCACCATCAGGAGCACAGGGATTTATGGAACCTATTATCATTTTTATCAGGGATAATGTAGGTAAAACCAATTTAGGTTCAAGATGGGAAAAGTACATGCCTTATCTGCTTACTGTGTTTTTCTTTATTTTGATTAACGCACTTTTTGGAATGATACCAGGCGCGGCTAATGTAGCCGGAAACATTGCTTTTACTCTTATATTAGGTCTTATTTCCCTGGTTGTAATTCTTTGTAGCACCACTACTCATTTTTGGAAACACGTTTTATGGCCTCCGGATGTTCCTTTTTTGGTAAAGGTAATTTTAGTTCCCGTTGAACTTTTTGGTGTATTTGTCATTAAACCCGGCGCTTTAATCATTCGTCTTTTTGCCAACATGGTAGCAGGGCATATTGTAATATTGGCTTTCATTTCCTTGATTTTTATTTTTGGTGCCATGAGTGCTACCGCAGGTTATGGTTTTTCTCCATTTTCCGTAATATTCGTAGTATTCGATTATTTTATAGAAATATTAGTGGCTTTCATCCAGGCATTCATTTTCACCGTTCTTACCGCTATCTTTATCGGGCAGGGGTTTGAAGGAAGTGATCATGACGTACCGACAAATGACCACGCTTTTGTTTAAACTTTTTTATTCATTTCAAAACCCAGAATTATGTCACTAATGACCTTGTTATTTGAAGCTGGATTCTCACACATGGGTGGAGCTATCGGCGCCGGTCTTGCTGCTGTAGGAGCAGGTATCGGAATTGGCCAGATAGGTAAAGGAGCAGTTGAAGGAATTGCCCGCCAACCGGAAGCAGCTAATGAAATTCGTGCTAACATGATCCTTGCGGCTGCATTGGTAGAAGGGGTTGCCCTTTTTGCAGTTATTGCGGGATTATTGGCTGTTTTAAAACCAGTATAGGCATTAATTTTTTATTGCATCCAAAGCACAGGGCGGAGGATGCAGTATTTTTTTCACATTTTGAACGGAGGAAATCCTTCGTAACATTTTTATAAAAATTTATAATTTTCAAATTTCCTTTATGGAATTACTACTTCCTAAACTCGGTTTAATACTCTGGACGCTCATCGCTTTTGTCATTGTATTTTTTATTCTCGCAAAATATGCCTGGAAGCCCATTTTAAAATCTTTGGATCAAAGGGAAAAAAACATTTCAGATTCTATACTTTCCGCAGAGAATGTAAAGAAAGAAATGGCTGCGTTAAAAAGTGAAAACGAAGCATTGCTTGCAAAAGCGCGTGAAGAAAGATCACAAATGATGAGAGAAGCAAAGGAAACCCGCGACAAAATAATTCAGGATGCGAAAGAGCAGGCAAGAAAAGAAACCAGCAAAATAGTTGCTGATGCACAAAGCGTTATTAATCAACAAAAAATGGCTGCCATCACTGATCTGAAAAACCAGGTTGGAAACCTCGTTCTGGAAGTGAGTGAAAAAGTTTTACGCCGCGAATTGAACAACAAAGAAGATCAGGAAAAATATATTCAGCAACTTGCTCAGAACGTTGAGCTGAACTAATAATAAGACTCATGAATAATCCACGTTTAGCGCAGCGGTACGCAAAAAGCCTGATAGATATCGGAACAGATCTGAATCAATTAGACGCAGTGCATAATGATATTTTGTTTCTTAAATCAGTAGCAGATCAAAGCCGTGAATTTGTGTTGATGCTGAATAGCCCGATCATTAACCCTGATAAAAAATACAAGGTTATCCAGGCCATCACCAACGGTAAAATTTCAAAAATTACTGAAACTTTTTTAAAATTGCTCTGCAATAAAAACCGCGAAGCGAATCTTCCAGGAGTAATTACTTCTTTTATTGAACAATTCAATAAAATACGCAATTTGCATAATGCGAAATTAACTACGGCAACGCCGATCAGCAAAGAGCTTACTGAATCTTTTATTTCAAAAATAAAAGATTCTACAAATTACGATAATGTGCTTTTAGAAACTGTAGTAGATGATAAAATTATCGGTGGGTTTATTTTACAAATGGAAGGTAAACTGATTGACAACAGTATTTTAAGAAATTTGCACGAAGTGAAACAGCAATTTGCCAATAACGATTACATGCATAAACTGAGATAGAAAAATCTACATAGATTCTTTACAATAAAAAGCCCGGATCTCTCCGGGTTTTTTATTGCCAAATCTTGAGTAAAAGAACAAATAACGGTAAACTGGTATTTTTAAAAATAAGCAAAAGTTCGTTTTATTCATCGTCTCCATCACCTTCTTTATTGTATGCCTTTATAAATAAAGCTCCAAGATTCTTTTGCGGCGGAATATAATCCTCAAAAGTTTCTCTCACTTCGCGCGAAGCTTTACTAAAATCAGTTTCCAGTCCCTTCCACATTTGCCTCCAGTCAATGTTTTTCCCTTCGCGCAGCGTTTTATCCAGAGCGTCAATAATTGGCTTGTTTACATTCATTGCACCGGTTTGTTTTGTAGAAATAATGTGTGCATCCGGGCAATATTTCAAAATGGTTTTCAAATTCTGATAGCCGCCACATGAGCCGAGCATGATAATTTTAGCACTTTCCGGAAGCTGCTGAATCGTATAGGGCAGATGATAACTATGCCCGCGATGGATCACTATAGATGGTTTCAAGCCTTTTGAATCCAGGTAATCGATCAGATCCTCCTGCGCTTTAGCATCTTTATCCGTTTCATTATCCAAAGGAAGATTTGCGTATATACTTACCGGTTTTCCTTTTTTAGATCTGATCTCTATCCATTCTTTTCTTTGGATAATTGTCCAGTCATTAGGGGGAAATGAAGTGAGGTAGCTTGCAAAAGACGCCTTACCATCTTTATCTCCATAAAAAAATACCTGCTCAATAATCCTTCCTGAATCATCTGTCAGGTAATTATAATCTACCGTATAAATAGGTGGAATTCCGATAGCTTTAGCAAGATCAATTCCATTCTTTGGATCGGCTGAAAGAAAAATAGTTTTTAAAAGACTGTAAATTTTGCGTCCTCTTTCATTATTTTCTTTGATACATCTTTGCTCGTTCCATTCTACATTTTGCAACATCGACTTCTGCAAATCCGGGCTGGTGATACTGCCATAAGAATCTGCCACATCTACTGCATCTTCCAGGGTTTTTGTCGTTTCTAATTTCGCCACAAATGCCTGCATCAGTTTTTCCGAATTTTCAGGCATTGTTTTTAAAAATTCACTCAGCTTGTTGTACTCGGCCGCCATTTTTATAAACTTTTTAAAATGGTCGAAATTCAAAGAAATGAGTAACGAGTCGCCATGTGGGTTCGGCCCCATCTTTTGGATCATTCTGTCAAAACTATATTTATAGCTGGAAGTATAAATGTCATTTTCGCCCAAAACCATCATATAGTAAAGTTCCTGCGCATTCAGCGCTTGTATGGCTTTAAAACGTACAGCAGGATTAGGGCTTTCATGCAGTTCATTAATAGGTGTAATAAAATGCTCAAGCGCTTTTGCTTTCAGCATATCCACCAGCCCGTTTGCACCGAGCATGGCCACAGGCGTATCTCCCTGTACAAGCCGTGAATAATAATTTATTTCTGTTTTTACCAGTAAACTATAATAACCGATGCTGTCGTAGCTTTTTTCCGAGGTGCCTGCTACTTTTTGAATTTCAGCAACCGTTTTCTTTCCACTGATAAGATCATCGAGGAAGGGGAAATAAAACAAAGCGCGGTTTTGGGTGCTCAATTGAACGACCGTTTTTATGCGCGGGTCATCTATTTTTCTGATCAGCTTGCCCTGAGGGCTGCTGGCAGATTGAGCGTAAGAATATAACTGGCTCGGACTATTGTTAAACGCATCAATAACCAAAGAATCTGCGAAAGGCTGATCTACATATGGTGCGAGATTCTCAAGAATTTTATCAGGGTTGGCTTCGCAAAATTTTCTGAACAAAACGATTTTGCTTTCCGCGTATCCGGGATTTTCATTAAAGATCGACGCATTAATAATACCTACTTCATAAGGCACTTTTTGAATGATTGGAGTCATACTTTCTCCTTTAATATTTGCCTGGAAGATTTCCTGGAAATTTTCGACCAGCAAAGGAGCCAGTGATGGATTTATCGTATGTTTTTTCCAGCTAAAAATAAAATCCTTCAAAAGATCTTCCAAATAGCGCAGATATCTTACTTTATCGTTATTGTTTAAGCTACTATCCACTTCAATATCATTTCGCAACACATTTATTTTGCGGATCAATGCATCGGTTACCTGCAAATTCACGTCGGCATTGTTACCTACTTTTACAATACCATCCAGCCGCCCATCCGCTTTATCTGCAAGCCGCTGTTCTTCTTTTATATGATCGTGAAATAAGCGCCGGCCTATCGGAATCTTCGTGGTATCACTTGCGGAAGCCTTATAAGGAATGAAAGAAATAAATACAATTAGCGTAAATAAAAGCCTCATAGTTTTTTAGGATTAATAGAAGCAAAAATACTTCCAATAGGTACAAATTTAGGTATTGCTTTAAGTTAACAGATATATTATTAGGTCAAAAGGCTGCATACGGCAAGGTTATTAACCTTTTGTTAGGAACTAAATCTAATCAATTTGGGATTTAGGATTTGCACATTTATGAGTAAACCATTCTAAACTGATCTAAACCCTTCTAGGTTCTTCTTTTAAAGCATCTCATCTTCCAAAGCATATTATTAAATTGTAAACAAACAATCAGAAAATAATTATTTGATATAGGTTTGCAAACCATGATGCAGGAAACAAAAACACGAACGATTTTAATTGCAGATGATGAGCCGGATATTTTAGAAATCCTCAATTTTAATCTGCAGGCAGAGGGTTACCAGGTAATGAGTGCAAGCAATGGAAACCAGGCGGTAAGCCTGGCAAAATTGTACAAACCGGATCTGATCATTTTGGACGTGATGATGCCGGGAAAAACAGGCTTTCAGGTTTGTAAAATCTTAAGGTCCGACAAAGAATTTGATAATACGATCATCATTTTTCTGACAGCGTTGAATGATGAAAGCACCGAAATAAAAGGACTGGAAACCGGAGGTGATGATTATATCAGCAAACCGATCAGTCCAAAAGTTTTGATCAGTCGTGTAAACGCACTTTTCAGAAGGATCATTAAAGAAACCGGCAGTATATTGCAAATCGGCGATCTGGTTATTGATCGCGAAAGATATGTAGTTAGTTTAAAAAATGAAGAAATCGTATTGGCAAGAAAAGAATTTGAACTGTTGGAACTGCTTGCATCGAAACCTGCAAAAGTTTTTTTAAGAAATGAGATCCTCGATAAAGTTTGGGGAACAGAAGTAATTGTAGGCGATAGAACGATAGATGTGCATGTAAGAAAAATAAGGCAGAAATTAGGCGATGAGTGCATTGCGACGGTAAAAGGGGTTGGATATAAATTTAAAATGTAGCCTCATTAAACTAATTAACAGTTTTTAATTCTATACATTTCTCAATTGCCTTTACATTTGAAAAAAATAAAAAATTCCTATGAAAAAATTAATTCCATTCGTCGCATTGTTGCTTCTTTGTTTTTCAGTTTCTGCACAAAAAGATTCTTCCAGTAAATTAGGCGGTTTATTTAAAAAAGCCAGTTCCGTTCTTTCAAAAAACAGTTCAGCGGGCAGCGGTTTATCAACCGGTGAAATAGTTTCCGGATTGAAGCAAGCTCTTGAACTGGGCGCACAAAAAAGCACTGACAAGCTTTCGGCCCCCGATGGATTTTTTAAAGATGCCGCTGTAAAAATTTTATTGCCAAAACAAGTGCAGGATATAGAAAAAAAGATGCGAATGCTCGGAATGGGAAAATTGGTGGATAATGCTGAACTGAGCATGAACCGGGCAGCCGAAGATGCATCCAAATCAGCAGCGCCTATTTTTCTCTCTGCCATTAAACAAATGACGGTAACTGATGCGCTGAATATTCTACGCGGCACAGATACTGCTGCCACAACCTATTTACGAAAAACAACTACGGTGCAACTTACCAGCGCGTTTATGCCGATAGTAGAAGAATCTCTGAAAAAAACCGATGCAGCTAAATATTGGAAAGATGTTTTTACTGCTTACAATCGTTTTTCCTCAAAGCCTGTAGATACAGATATTAACAGCTACGTGACCGGCAAAGCCCTTGACGGGATTTTTCATTATGTAGCGCAGGAAGAAGTAAATATTCGCGAGAATCCGGCAGGAAGAGTTACAGATGTTTTGAAGAAGGTTTTTGCAAAATAGAAGGATTTCGCAAATAGGAATTGCTATTATTTGTTGATTTGCTGTCCCTGAATAAAGGTATTTAATAAATATATTTAAATTTTAGTATTGAAAATAACAGCTGCAATTGCAGGGAACATTCTATTGGCAATGCTATTTCTATGCAATAAAGCAAAACAGCAAAGAATACCCGTTGTGCAAATCACGAATTTTCTCTATTTATATTTTTACTTGTGCCAAAACAAAAAAAAGCGATACATTTCTCAATAAGTACCGCTTTTATTTGTTTGAACAAAACATTTTACCAGCCTTTTTTAGCAACGCCATCTTTTACAGCCTGCAATGCATTTGCTTCGCTGAGCATGGTGGTCATTTTGTTGCCTTTTCCATCATTACCCTGGGCCATGTAGCCGCCACGGGAAGTTTTAGTAATTACTGCATCTTGCATCGGAACATTTTTTTCTTTGGTTTTCATGCAATAAGCTGTTAACATTTTTGACATTGTAATTGGTTTTATTGTTTTAAAATTAGTAACGAAGCCATGATCAAACAAGCCATAGCGTTCCAAATTTAGGGATTTATACTTATTTCGCGCTATATATTTCCAAACATTTAGAAAACTTAAAATTCAAGGGAATTTTTTATTTTTTTCAAATTCACTTTAAGCACATACTTTAAATACATTTCATAAGAATACTCAAGACCGGTTCCGCTCGAAATTTTTTCAATGAAATCTTTGTAAGGAATAATCCTGAAATCAAAAAATACGTTCTTATATATCTCTTTATCAAATATAAAGCTACAAATTAATAATTCCCGGTGCCTCTCCACAAGCCCCGGATATTTTTCTGAAACAGAACTAAATAAAGCCATTCCACGCGGGTTAATGAATCCATCCCCGTTCCAATACCTGAAATCAATTCCTACATTTTTCCACTGAAATAAAAGATGCGATAAAAAACCATTTCCTTCGTTAAAAGGCTGTCTCTTTTCGCCGGAAATATCTTTGTAATTCGCATAATAATTATCAAAAACAATTTTCTGAAATAAGCGTCTATTAAAATTATGGGTAACAGAAGCGCCTGTGGCAAAATTAACCAAAGACTGAAGCGGAGTATGCAAACTGTCATACTGGCCGCCTTTGTGAGAATATAACATTTGAATAGGAATATGAATGTCCCAGTTGTTTTTATTGATTACATTCAGATTTGCTGAATAGCCAATATCAAATTGTTCTTTAAAATCATCGCCTGGGTGAATGGCGCGTCTCCAGTTGATAAAAAAATCATGATTGTAGGGTTTGGTATCAACGAGAAACTGAAAACCATTTTCCAATCTTTCATTAATATTATTTTTATAATCGTAGATCGGCTCAATGTATCCGTGGTCAATGCCGCCTTCAATGTTGCCGATTATATAAGAAGAATGTTTGGCGCGGTACTTTACTTCAAAAGTGGGAGCAATCGTCGTATAATTCGGCCGGCCAAATTCTTTTTGCAAATAAATTCCTCCTTTAATAAAAAGTTTTGGAGAAACCTGGTATTCCAATTCGGGAATAATCTGATAGCCAAACAAAGTGCCGCTCAATGGAATATTTCCAAACCATTCTGTATTATTGATGTAATTCAGATTGTACAAATTAAAAGAAAGCTGCTGGCTATCTGCGGGATCGATGACGGTTTTATTTTTAAAAACAGGATAATCAACCTGGGCATTTGCATGGAAAGCAGAAGAAAATAGTAAGAGAATAAAAATCTGAACGGGTACTTTTTTCATAAAATATTTTAGAATGAATTCATTTTGAGATGCAATATTACATCATGCATTTAAAATGAGTTTTTCTTATTGAAGAAATGGCGGTTGTAGAAAATGAATTTGACATTTTCAGAACAAAAAAGCCTCTTTTTTGAAGAGGCTTTTAAAATTGTTTTAACGGAGCTAATTACACGTCCAGTCTTGCATATTTTGCGTGTGTTTCAATAAATTCTCTTCTCGGAGGAACATCGTCTCCCATCAACATACTGAAAACACCATCCGCTTCTACAGCGCTGTCAATGGTTACTTGTTTTAAAGTGCGTGTTGCCGGATTCATGGTAGTTTCCCACAATTG
>DATILZ010000036.1:0-2563 GCA_035475995.1 Hanamia sp.
GGGGCCGTGCAATGGGTTGGTATGGAATGGGGCTGGTAGATGCACTTCAATATTTTCCAAAAGATCATCCTCAAAGAAAAGAACTTGTTCATATTTTAAATCGATTTGCTGCTGCTGTTACAAAAGTTCAGGATAATCAAATCGGGTTATGGTGGGATGTTTTAAACTTTCCAAACAGAAAAGGAAATTATTTTGAAGCTTCTGCAAGTTGCATGTTTGTTTATGCCCTAGCAAAAGGGGTACGGCTTGGTTATTTACCTTCATCTTATTTGCCTGTTGCAAAAAAAGGTTATGCGGGAATTATCAAAAATTTTATTACTAACAGTCATGGACAAACGAATTTAGAAGGAACAGTGAGTGTTTCAGGATTAGGCGGAAAACCTTATCGAGATGGCAGCTATGATTATTATATAAATGAAAAGGTTGTGACCAACGATCCAAAAGGTGTTGGCGCATTTTTATTGGCTGCTGATGAAATGGAGATGCTTCCCACTCTTTCTTTGGGGAAAGGAAAAACAGTAACGCTTGATTATTATTTTAATCACGAAACGAAGAAAGATATTACCGGAAAAACAATCCAGTTTCATTATGTATGGGAAGAAAAAGACAACAATGGCTATTCCATGTTTGGAAATATTTTTCATAAATACGGTGTACAGACAAACTCATTGAAAGTAGCACCAACACTGAAAAATTTGAAGAATAGTTCCATTTACATCATCGTTGACCCTGACAATGAAAAAGAAAGCGAACATCCAAATTATATAAGTGAGAATGATATTAATTCCATTTATACCTGGGTCAAAAACGGAGGAGTGCTATTATTGTTTAGCAATGATTCTGCCAATGTTGAATTTACCCATTTCAACAAACTTGCAGCAAGGTTTGGTATTGAATTTAATTTCGATTGCATCAACAAAGAAACCGGAAGAAATTTTGAAATGGCAAAAATAGATGTTGATCCCGGCAATAAGATTTTTAAAAATATCAACAAAGTTTACATTAAAGAGTATTCTTCACTTTCTGTAAATCCACCTGCAAATACTGTTCTTAAAGAAGGAAATATCAATGTGGCGGCAATTGCTAAAGTAGGTAAAGGTGCTGTATTTGCAGTAGGGGATCCGTGGTTTTATAATGAATATACTGATGGAAGAAAAATTCCTCCGGATTTTCAAAATTATAAAGCTGCTGAAGACCTTGTAAGATGGTCTCTTCAGCAAATAAAGTAAAATGGGTTTACAATAAAAAACAGGATTTAGAATGAAACAATTAAAACATATCATTTCAAAAGCAACAAGTCTTCTGTTGCTTGTAATGTTATGTAATACTGTTTTTTGTCAGAGCGGAATTAAGAAAATTGTGGTTGATAAAAACGGGAAAGGAAATTTTACTTCTATTCAAAATGCAATTAATAGTCTGCCTGATTCTTCATCAGAACCAAGATTCATATTCATTAAAAACGGAACTTATGATGAGAAAATTTTCATCACAAAAAATAATATTATTCTCGAAGGTGAAAGCAGGGATAAAGTAATCATAACACAGACAATTGCAAGAGATGAATGGAGATGTTCGCATGCAGATGACTGGGGAGTAGCAACCATGAATATTAATGGCAATGATATCACCCTAAAAAATCTTACAATCCAGAACAGTTACGGCTTTGACCATAAGGCAAATGTTGTTGTCAATTGTGATGCTGATTCAGTTACTCATAAAAGAACCATTTCTCCAACCGGGCATCAGATGGCTTTGAGAACAATAAATGGAACAAGATTGAAAGCCATTAATGTTCATTTTAAATCTTTTGCCGGTGATACAGTAAGTCCATGGAATGTGCAAGATGGAATGTTTTATTTTAAAGATTGTGTGATGGAAGGCGGCGTGGATTTTTATTGTCCACGAGGCTGGGCTTATGCTGAAGATTGTAAGTTTTTTGCAAATACAGGACCAGCAAGTATTTGGCACGATGGTTCACAAAATGAAGATTCAAAAACGGTTTTAAAGAATTGTTCTTTTGATGGATTTAAAAATTTCAACCTGGGGCGTTATCACAAAGACGCGCAGTTTTATTTAATCAATTGCCACTTCTCAAAAAATATGGCTGACAGGGACATTTACCTTGTTCCTACTTCAAACATTATTAAATGGGGCAGGAGGATATATTATTATAATTGTAGTCGCGATGGCGGCGATTACGCCTGGTTTAAAAATAATCTTGTAACAGCTAAAGGAGCTCCATCTGCTGAGGACATAAATGCTGAATGGGTTTTTAAAAACAGGTGGAATATCGACTAATATAGAAATGAAAGCATAAAATTTGAAAGCATAAAAAATATGAAATTATCACGCTATACTTTAAAAAACATTTCTCCTGAAAATGTGGTTGTTCCGGAGGAAGAAATTTTTGAATTGCCGGAAAAAGTTTTACAATTCGGCACGGGAATGTTGCTTCGTGGTTTGCCTGATTATTTTATTGATAAGGCCAACAGGCAAGGCATTTTCAATGGACGAATTGTTGTAGTAAAAACAACGTCAAGAGGTGATGCTGCTGCATTTGACA
>DATILZ010000037.1:0-3100 GCA_035475995.1 Hanamia sp.
GCCTGGAGCAATGTGAGCGCACAGAAGAACACCAGTATTTTCTGGACTGGCTTGTGGAAACTCTTATCGTACAAAAAGTAGATGTATTGATTGTAGCCGGCGATATTTTTGATACCGGAAATCCATCCAATACCGCTCTGAAGCAATATTATGATTTCTTGTGGAAAGCTTCGGGAACATGTTGCAGAAATGTAGTGATCATTGGTGGCAACCACGATTCAGTAGCTATGTTAGATGCGCCAAAAGAATTATTACGGATTTTCAATGTTTATGTTGTTGGAGGTGTGCCGGATGAATTTGAAGAACAAATCATTAGTATTAAAAACAAAGAAGGAAAGACAGAACTGGTAGTGTTTGCCGTTCCTTTTTTGCGTGATAAAGATGTACGGCGTTCGATAGCAGGTGAAACTACTTCACAGCAGGAAAGCAGGCTGAAACAAGGAATTGCAGATCATTATCATCAATTTATAAAACACATTGGCTTATATAAAGAAAATAAAATTCCTATAATTGCAACCGGCCATTTATATACTTCCGGAGGTGCAGCTTCTGAAAGCGAAAACGAGATTCATGTAGGCACACTCGGCCGCATTTCGGGTGATCAGTTTCCGTCAGAATTCGATTATATCGCTCTTGGTCATTTGCACCGGCCACAGATAGTGAATAAAATGGAGCACATCCGCTATTCCGGCTCGCCTATTCCTCTTAGTTTTTCAGAAGCAGGAGATTGCAAAGTGGTGGTATTATTGGAATTTAAAAAAGAAAAGCTATTTGGAATTCAGCAGATAATGATACCACCTTGCAGAAAATTGTATCGGATCAAAGGAAATCTTGATTCAGTGAAAGCGAAGCTGGAATTGATTCAGGATGAGAAAATGAAGTTGCCACATTGGGTAGAAATTCAACTGGAAACCGATTCTCTGATACCCGATCTGAAGGAACAATTAGATAATGTGGTTAGAAACAAACAATTCATTGAGCAATTGTTTATACGGCAAAATGCCATTCGCAAAACAAAAAACCTTTCTGAACAATCAGAAGAAATTTTGAACCTCAATGATCTGGATGTACGATCGGTTTTCAGAAAAAAAATCGAATCTGTTTTTCCCGATCAGGATATGTCAGAAATGCTGAAAACTTTTGATGAAGCTCTGGAGCTTTATCAGGATGAATTTTGAATTAAGAATGAAGAATGAGGAATTAATATTCAATTCTCAATTTTCAAATTAGACATTTCCACGTTTACAAATTACAAACTAAGAACTAGAACTGTGAAAATAATCAGTGTAAAATTTTTAAATCTCAATTCTTTAAAAGGTGAACATACAATTCGTTTTGACGACCCACCTTTTATTGAAAACGGTTTGTTTGCTATAACCGGGCCAACAGGCGCAGGCAAAACAACGATCCTCGATGCGATCACTGTAGCGCTATATGGACGTGTGCATCGTCATGATAAAAACGCAGATGAAAGTATGACTCGCTTCACTTCCGAAAGTTTTTCGGAAGTAGAATTTGAAGTGCGTAACAAAATTTATAAAGCACGCTGGTCGCAAAGAAGAAGCCGCGGAAAATCTGGAGGAAACCTACAGACGGCGAAAATGGAAGTATGTGAAATGCCTGAAGGAAATATCCTGGCAAGCCATAGAATCGCAGAAGTACAACAGAAGATCATTGAGATTTGCGGGCTGGATTATAATCAGTTTTTACGATCAGTAATGCTTGCACAGGGCGACTTTACCCAATTTCTGAAATCAAAAGATAACGACAGAAGTGAACTGCTCGAAAAAATTACCGACACAGGTATTTATTCCGGCATTTCTTCTTATATCTATAAAAGATCATCACTCGAAGACCAAAAATTAAAAGAATTACAAAACAGAATGAGTGATGTGCAGCTTTTATCTGCGGAAGCAAAGGAGGAAATAAAAGCCCGGTTAAATACTTTCGAAAAAGAAGAAGAAGGATTGAGGGCCAACAAACAACATGCGGAAAGTAAATTAGTATGGATCAGGAAGATTAAAGAGCTTGAAGAAAAGAAAATTTATTTTGAAAACCAATTACAGGATTTAAAAGTAAATGCAGAAGAAAATAAAAGTGAATTCCAAAGATTACAATTGCATTATAAAGCAATTGTACACAAACCTGCATTAGCCGAGATCGCTTTACTGCAGAAGAAGGCGATTGAATTGCAAAATGAGATTTCTACTATTAGTGATCAATTACCTGAATTACAAAAAGCATTGAATGATTTAAATCAAGAAAATATAAAATCAACCACAGATCATAAAAATGCAGAGGAAGAATTAGCAGCAGCAGCGCCTGTTTTAGAGGAAGTAACGCGCAGAGATGCAGAACTGAAATCATTAAAAGACCAACTTAATAAATCAAAAAATAACGTTGAGGCGGCAACACTTCTTGTAAATAAAGCAAAGGAAGAAGTGAATGCGAAAAAAAAATCTTTAGACGAATGTATTTTCAAAATTGAAAAGATAAGTGAATGGAAAAAAAGGAATATAACCGATGAAACACTCGAGAAAGAATTGCCTGAATTTGTTCAGTTAAAAAACACACTGATTGAAGCGGAAAATGCGGTAAATCTGTTGAATAAAGAGTTAGAGGAAAATAAGGTGAATACAGAAACAGAAAAAAAGAATTTGTCTTTTCTACTTTCAGAAAAAGAAAAATTAGAAAAACAGGAAAGTAGCAAACAAACAAATAAGCAGAAAATTGATTCAGAAAGAGAAACGGAACTCGCTGGGAAATCACTGGAAGAACTGGAATCCAACAATAAAGATGTTCCGGTGATTATTGGTTTACTCAAAGACCAAAAACGATTAGCGGATGAATTAAAAAAAAACCACGACAGAAATCAGGATATTCAAAATGAACTGATCGAAACTGAAAAAAATATTTCTAAAGCAAGGAAAGAATTTCAGATTTTATCAGAAGAAAAAGAAGCTGCGGAAAACAATTTACGCGATTTGCAACAGTTGGTAGAATTGCAGATACGGATTCAAAAATATGATGCGGACCGGGAGCAGTTAAAGCCTGAGGAACCGTGCCCACTTTGTGGTTCATTCGATCACCCTTATCATGA
>DATILZ010000038.1:0-5781 GCA_035475995.1 Hanamia sp.
AAATGCCTTTGCCTACTCGACTGGCACCGGTTGTCCCACAGACAAGCGTGTCGCCATCAGCAAACGAATCAATACTGCAATCATGTGTAATATTATCAGCAATACAGGTTTCATTTAGGCGCCAGAAATTATGTTACGTATTATATTTTTTTGGCAAATGTTTTGTAACTAACCTTTAATAATTCCTCATATTACTAAAAAATTCCTTTAAAATGTACAGCAAGATTAAAATCCTCGGTCATCCCATACATCCTATGTTGATCGCCTTTCCTGTAGCTTTTTATACAGGTTCGCTCGCAAGTTTTATTGCATACAATAGCAACAATGATATTTTTTGGTTTAAAGCCGGTTATGTTGCTAATGTTGCAGGCGTTATAATGGCACTTGTAGCAGCGATCCCTGGTTTTATAGACTGGCTATATATTCCATCAGAATCAAAAGCAAAGAAAACAGGGGTATTTCATTTGATTTGTAATGTAGTGGCGTTGCTGTTATTTGCCATAAATCTTTGGATGTTGAAGGGTGAATGGAATGATACCAATCCCGGTGTTGGTGCTGCCTTTATTTTAACAGGAGCAGGATTTGTGATAACAATTATTGCAGGATTTTTAGGATGGACGCTGGTGCAAAAACATCATGTTGGCGTAGATATGGATATGGTATAAGCGTTATTTGCCTCAATTTCATTCTACAGGTTTTCTTTCTCAAAGATTAAAATACAAGGAAGTTTGAGCAATTAATTATTCTATAAAACAGATTATTCTAATTTTTTAAAATAAATATTAATGAATATTTTATACAATTTTAAGGGCAATTTTCTGTGGGGAAAAAATTTTATTCTGTTCTTCTCTGTTCTGCTTTTCTCAGTTATTAATGCAGCTTGCTACCGAATGCGCATTTCAAAAGGAGGAGGTCAAATAGGAGCAATTCCACCGCGAACAATCAATGCAAATGACATCGCATTACAGCCAGGATATAAGATAGAACCTGTAATTTCCGGACTTACTTTTCCAACGGCCGTGGCTTTTGATGATGAGAATAATTTGTATGTTATCGAGGCGGGTTATTCTTATGGAGAATTATTTGGAGAACCTAAGTTGTTTAGAGTTAATGGTGACAAAACTACTTTAATTGCCAAAGGAACCAACAATGGCCCCTGGACAGGTATTACCTGGTTTGATGGTGCATTTTATGTCGCAGAAGGAGGCGAAATGGATGGCGGAAAGATTTTAAAAATAACGAAAGATGGTACCATAACTCCATTGATTTCAAACCTTCCTACCATGGGTGATCATCATACGAATGGACCGGTGGTAAAAGATGGGTATATTTATTTTGGCCAGGGTGTAGCAACTAATTCGGGCATAGTCGGTGAAGACAATGCCACTTTTGGATGGCTGTTACGAAAGAAAGATTTTCATGATATTCCTTGTGAGGATATAACGCTTACCGGACAAAATTATACTTCAAAAAACGTACTAACAGCTGATTCTACTGATAAGGCTACGACCGGAGCTTATGTTGCCTTCGGAACTTCCACAACTCCGGGACAGGTAATAAAAGGCCAAGTACCTTGTACCGGCTCAATCTTGAGGATTCCAATTACCGGAGGCAAAGCTGAATTAGTAAGCTGGGGATTTCGAAATCCATTTGGCCTTGCATTGGCACCGGACGGAAGATTATTTATTACAGAAAATGGGTTTGATGTCAGGGGAAGCCGCCCTGTTTGGGGAGCAGGTGATGTACTTTGGGAAATCAAAAGTGGGCTTTGGTATGGATGGCCTGATTATTCTGCCGGAAAGGCAATTCAAGATGATAAAGAGTTTCAGACACCTGGCAAAGATCCGGTTAAACCTCTTTTCCAAAAATATCCAAATGTACCTCCCAAGCCTACGGCTATATTTGCGGTTCATTCATCATCTGATGGATTTGATTTTTCCCGCAATGCTAATTTTGGTTATTCCGGCGAAGCTTTTGTAGCTCAATTTGGTGATATGCCTCCCGGGGCAGGCAAAGTTCTATCCCCGGTTGGCTTTAAAATTGTCAGGACAAATATAGAAACAGGAGTAATCAAGGAATTTGCTTCCAATAAAGGCAAGAGAAACGGTCCGGCATCATGGCTTAAAAAAGGAGGGCTGGAAAGGCCGGTATCGGTAAAATTTGACAAGCCTGGCACCTCGCTTTATGTGGTGGATTTTGGAATTTTAAAAACAGATGATAAAGGATCTCATCCACAAACTAAAACCGGAATGATCTGGAAAATCACCAAAAAATAGGTTTATGAAAAATATTATTAAATTGGCTTTTACTTTAGCGATTATTATTTTTTCATTCATCTTGAGTTCTTGCTCAGTACGCAGGGGCCAGGATATAACACAACAGGATTTCATTCCAAAAAATAGTCATGTATTAAATGGTCAAAGAGTTTTTATGGCCAACTGTAATAAATGCCACCCCGGAGGTGAAGGCGGTTTAGGCCCTTCTATAAATGGAAATGCCGCTCCGCAATTCATTAAAAGATTCCAGGTACGGCATGGGCTGGGAGTGATGCCTTCATTTAAAAAAGATGAAATTTCAAAAAGTGATCTGCACGATATTTCTAAATTTCTTCACGCCTGGAAAACTTATGATTAAAAAAAACTCCTCAAAGCCAAACTATCATAAATTGAATAACTTATTGGAAGGTGAACGTAGTTCGTGTTGCAATTTTTATTTTTTTGCAGCAGTTAAGAAAGTAGGATTATGAAAAGATTTATTATTTGTTTATTATTTCTTCAACTGATTTTAGAATCATCTTATGGGCAAATAAAAAGTTCCCTTTCCGGAGTAATAAAGGATGAACAATCAAGTCCGATTGCAAACGCCACTGTTCATTTATTAAATACCAATTCACAAACCATTTCAGATGAACATGGAAATTTTCGTTTAAATAATCTTTTTCCGGGAACCTATCAAATCGAAGTCACTGCAATTGGTTATGCTACCATCAATAAAACTCTGTCAATTGAGAAAGGCGGGAATAATATACAATTCAGCTTGCGGCAAACGTCTAAACAATTAAATGAAGTAGTAGTAACCGCTCAAAAAGAGGAAGCAGATTTGCAAAAAATTCCGGCAAGCATTACTTCCATTTCCGGGAAGGAGGTAGAAGCATTTAGAATACAAAACACAAAAGAAATTACCGCTATTGTACCTGATTTATATTCCGCCGATCCGGGTGATAAACGCAATGTAACTTCTATCAGGGGCATTACAACGACTTCTTATAATCCTGCCATTGCAACTTATGTAGATGGCGTAAATCAATTTAATCTCGATACTTATATCAGTACTTTATTCGATGTGGAACGGATAGAAATATTAAGAGGGCCACAAGGTACATTGTATGGCAGAAATGCAATGGGAGGTGTCATTAATATCATCACAAAAAAGCCTGAAAACCGCACTGATGGCTTCGCTTCTGTTGATATTGGTAATTATGGTTTTCAACAATACTCTGCCGGAGTGCGGACTCCGCTGATAAAAGATAAATTATTTATCGGCATCGCTTTTCAATACCAGCATTTGAATGGCTATTATACCAATGAATTTAATAATACTGATTATGACAGGCAACATAGTCTTTTAGGAAATTACTATATTAAATATCTGCCATCAAACCGTTGGGCCGTTACTTTTAATGTAAAGCATAACGCAAATCGAAATAAAGGCGCTTTCCCATTAGTGCCGGATATTAAGGAAGCGTTTGACCACCCTTTTGCACTTAGTCAGAATGCAATAACTACCTTGATGGATAATATTTTCAACGCTTCTTTGTCATTGAATTTTACAGGCCGCGCGTTCAACTTTAGTTCACAAACAGCTTATCAATCTAATTACCGGTATTATTCTAAACCGATTGATGCAGATTTTTCACCTCTTGATGGCATTACTATTATCAATAATTATGGCAAAGATTGGAACAACGTAAAAGTGTTTACACAGGAATTTAAATTTTCCTCGCCGGCGGCAACAACTTCATTATGGAAATGGACTGCAGGTTCTTATCTTTTTCACAATGACAACCCGGTAAAGCAGGCCACGCGGTTTGGCAACGATGCCGAAATGCTTGGCATGCAGGATAAAAATTTTTCATTGATTAATACAACGAAAGCTAAAAGTGGAGGCACTGCTTTTTATGGTCAAGCTACTTATGCTATCACTTCTCAACTGAGTATAACTGCCGGCGCCCGCTACGATTATGAGCATCAGCAACAAAACATCAAAGGTGAATACCAACATGACCCTAACCCTCAGCCTATGTTCGATTATCGCTCTGACACATCCGCTTCTATTAATTTCAGCGCTTTTTCACCAAGCGTTAGTGCAGCAATTCATTTTTCAGATAATAACCTGTTTTATGCAACTTATAACAAGGGTTACAGAGTGGGCGGATTAACTCCTTTATCATCAGATCCTTCTCAACCGGCATTATATCCGTTTAAACCCGAATACAGCAATAATATAGAAATTGGAATTAAAAACTGTTTTGCCAATAATAAATTTATATGGAATGTGGCCGCGTTTTATTCAACCGTAACAGATGCGCAGGTACCAACTTTGGTATTACCGGATGCAGTTACAATTACGAAAAATACTGGCAGGCTAACCAGTAAAGGAATAGAAACAGAATTTATGTCAAAGCCTTTTAAAGGGCTGGAAATAAATTACACTTTTGGTTATACAGATGCGAAATATCAGAGTTTAAAAATAGCGCAAAACGGAGTGGCAGCGGATTTTAAAGGAAAGCGGCAGGTATTTACACCAAATGTTACTTCCTATTTAACAGGACAATATGTTATTAACGTAGATAAAAAACGAGACCGGAATTTATTTTTCACCGGCGAATGGAAATATTTAGGAACACAATATTTTGATTTGGCAAATACAATCACGCAACTACCCTATCATTTATTAAATGTGAATTTTGGTTTTACCTCAAAGAAAATTTCGATAATGCTTTGGGCAAAAAATTTGACGGATACGAAGTATATCAGCTATGCTTATGATTTTGGCGCTGTACATTTGGGAACACCAAAAACTTATGGCGTTAGCTTTAAATCCCGATTTTAACCCTTAAACAAATCTATAACATTAGCGCTATTGTTGTTGATTTGCCTGCAGAAACTTTACTAATATTCGGATATTGAGAAATAGTGGTGACAAAAAAATTTGCGAGATGATTGAAAGCAGCATTAGACGGGATTGGGATAGGCAATAAAATACAGCCTTGTCTGGGAACATATATTTAGGTATTTTAAAAACAATAGGTCTGCCGAAAAGTTTTGCTGATAAATCTTATTAGAAGTAAGGTTTAGAATATGACTCGAGCACAAATACCGGGAAACCCGATTAGATTTGGAAAGGAAGATTGTCAAATTCTTTAGAAATTTCGGTAACAATAAAAGAATTATTCCTCATTTCGAAAACATCTTTCCGGATTATATAAATCCTCCTTTTCTCTTTAAATGAGATTTGCGAAAAATTTATTTAGCGTATGATATACAGCGTATTGAGAAAGAGTGCCTTATTTGTAATACTAATATTTCCAATAAGTTTATTAGCACAGCAAAGAAATGATACAACAAAAACGATTTCTTTAAAAGAAATAATCGTATCAAAAATAAAAACGGTGAAAGGCGTTGGTCACATGCCAGAAGTAAAAGATGGAATTATTTATGCAGGCAAAAAAAATGAAGTGATCCTGGTAGATAGTTTGGATGCCAACAAAGCCATTAATAA
>DATILZ010000039.1:0-1803 GCA_035475995.1 Hanamia sp.
CACAGGAACCGTTAAATTTTTCAATTCTGAAAAAGGATTCGGTTTTATCAAACACGATGATTCTTCTAAAGAAACATTTGTGCATGCAAGCGGATTAATTGATGAAATTAAAGAAAATGACAAAGTGGAATTTGACTTGCAAAATGGCAAAAAAGGAATGAATGCCGTTAATGTGAAATTAATCGGCTAAAATCGATATTTCAATGCAAAAAGGGCAATCTGAAAAGGTTGCCCTTTTTTGTTTTCTATATTTAAAAAAATTATCAAAACAAAGAAATAGAAGAATTAGAATCGTCACCCTTTCTCCTTTTTTCAAATTGCATCGTACATTGCATCAGCATGAAATATTATATTATAGCCGGCGAAGCCTCCGGCGATTTACACGGAAGTAATTTGATAAAAGAACTTCAGAAACTGGATGCAAATGCAGACATCCGATGCTGGGGTGGAGATAAGATGAAAGCCACCGGAGCTACTCTGGTAAAGCATTACAAAGAACTTGCTTTCATGGGATTTGCAGAAGTAATTAAGAACCTTCCGGAAATTTTAAAGAATTTTAAATTTTGTAAAGAGGATGTTTCGGCGTTTCATCCGGATGTGATTATTTTTATAGACTATCCCGGATTTAATTTGCGAATGGCCAAATGGGCAAAAGAAAATCCTTACAAAACCGTATTTTATATTTCTCCACAAGTATGGGCATGGAAAGAAAACCGTGTGAAAAACATAAAAAAGTATATTGATAAAATGCTCGTTATTCTTCCTTTTGAAAAAGATTTTTATAAAAAATGGAATTATGAAGTGGAATATGTTGGGCACCCTTTGGTCAAAGTGATTAATGATTTTAAAAAGGAGCATGCTGAAATTCAGCTTTCTGAAAACACCATAGCTCTCCTTCCCGGCAGCCGCAAACAGGAAATAGAAGCGAAACTTCCTGTAATGCTTCAGGCAACAAAAAACTTTCCGGATTATCAATTTATTGTGGGAAAAGCGCCTTCCATTGAAGATGAGTTCTATGAAGATTTTACAAAAGATTACAGAAATGTAAAAGTGATTTCCAATGAAACGTATTCGCTGCTCATGAAGTCTGCGGCAGCCCTCGTTACATCAGGAACTGCTACTTTAGAAACGGCATTATTTGGCGTTCCGGAAATTGTTTGTTATAAAGCCGGAAATATTTCTTATCAAATTGCAAAGCGGCTTGTAAAATTAAAATTTATCTCCCTGGTCAATTTAATAATGAATAAAGAGGTAGTAAAAGAACTGATTCAAACTGAACTTACTCCGGAAAAAATCACTACTGAATTAAAAAAAACATTATTTGATCCTGGGAAAAAACAACAGCTTAAACAGGATTATTCAGCGTTGAAGCAATTACTTTCCGAAGGTGGAAATGCATCAGAAAATGCGGCAAAAAGCATTTATTCGTTCCTGTGAAATATTTGTGCGAAGATTATTTATGCAGAACAAAAAATTGGTACAGCCGATAAACAAATAATTGTAATTCGTGTTTCCCTTTTCTGCTGCAAAGGCAAATCAAAGTGGGAATAAAAATCTCCACAGAGTGCGTAAAAATACTATCTATTTTCTTTTATTATAATATCAAAATGATAATTTATTCAGAAATTTTGCACTTTTTCTCCTCTTATCATTGAGAAATTTATTTATCATAGAATTATCATAATTATGGCACACTATGTGAAGGAAAGGTTCCAATAAATTACTACAACTGTATGTTTTCTTTAAATGAAATAAAAAGATTATGCGGTCCATAAACCAAAATACTGTAGTAAATAAATTATT
>DATILZ010000040.1:0-8587 GCA_035475995.1 Hanamia sp.
AAACGCCGCTTCTTCGAAATCCTGCACTCGCTGGAATATTTAATGGAGATGTTCGTGTGCAGGCAGTTTTTAGAAATCAATGGAGCTCAGTAACCGTTCCATTTCAAACTTCCTCTTTGAATGGCGAATATAAATTACCGGTAGGCCACAGTGATGATTTTCTTACCATTGGTGGCGCCATTCTTTATGACAAAGCCGGCACTATTTCACTTACTTCTACCAGCGTACTTCCAGTTTTGAACTATCACAAATCGTTGAGCGATGAAAGAAACATGTATTTATCCGCAGGCTTTTCTGCCGGATTGGTTCAGCGCAAATTTGACCTTTCAAAAATGACCACAAACAATCAATACAACGGAACAGATTATGATGCTACTTTGGCAACAGGAGAAACATTGTCAAACAGCAATAACACGTATTTTGATGGAAGCGCCGGCCTTAGTTTTAACTCGCAGGTTGGCGCCAATGCCGATAATAATTTTTATCTGGGCATCGCTTACCATCATTTTAACCCGCAGGCAAAAATGTCTTTTTATTCAAATTCTTCAACAACCTTAAATCCAAAATGGGTTTATTCTGCCGGATTAAGAACTGCGCTTGACAACTATACTTATCTTACTTTTTATGGAGATTATTCAGCTCAAGGTCCTTATTCTGAAATCATTGGCGGAATGTTGTACAGCAAAAAATTAGATGAATATCCTGATGACCCCCATTATGTAATTTCGGGCGGCGCTTTTTTAAGGTGGGACGATGCAGTGATTCCGGTTGTAAAATTAGAAACCGCACCACTTACTTTTGCATTAAGCTATGACGTGAATATTTCTGCTTTAAAAGCTTCCAGCCAGTCGCGTGGCGGCTTTGAACTTTCCGTATCTTATCAGAACTTTATTAACAGAGATAATTCTTCCAGAGATGCAGTGAGGTGTCCGAAGTTTTAGGTTTAGGGAGAAGGATGGTTGAGATGGTTGAGGTGGTTTAGGGAAATGAAATTCATCTTACTTATTTGTTTACTGAAAACACTTTTCCCGCCTTATTTCCTTTGCCTGATTATCTAATGCCACAAATTTTGGAGATTGCCATTGAATGAGAATGCGTTTGCTTTTAAAATTTCTCAAAAAAAAATCTTCGTTATTTCTGCTTTTACTGCTACATAATTGTATCCCAATATGTCCAAAAGTAGAAGCATTTTATCAGGTGCACCGTTATTTCAATAAGGGAAATAAATTATTTTTAATTTTAAAAATAAATGTATTTTTATATTCTGCTTCGCTTTCTGACTTCCACGATTATTTACATTTTAAAACTTAAAACATGAAACGGTTATTGGTAACTATTTGCGCATTAGCGCTTGTTTTTGTGTGCAAAGAAAGTCTTGCTCAGCAAAAACAAAAAATGAAAAGCGGGCAGAAAAGCATGAACAAAGTGGTGCGGATGGACAGCACGCCTTATCCTTACACGGCCGGTTATTCTTCAGATTTTCAAATGGGTAATCCTGTCTATGCCAGAAAAGTTTTGGAGTTGTGGAAAGATTATGATGACAACACTTTTGAGAATCATGATTATTTCGCGGATACAGCAGTAATGTTTTTGTCAAACGGAATGGTGATCAAAGGAAAAGATTCAATTTATACGGGTGCGAAAAATGCCCGCGCCTCAATGTCGAATGTCACCAGTACTGTAGATGCATGGGTACCTTTAAAAAGCGTTGATAAAAATGAAAACTGGGTAGCTATCTGGGGAACAGAGATTTCTACCGGCTCTGATGGCAAAGTGGAAAAAGAAGATCTACAGGAAATCTGGGGATTCAACAAAGATGGTAAAGTTGTTTTTATGAAACAATTTTCTTCAAAAGTTCCGGCAGAAACACAGCAATAAACGCATCTTTATTTCAGAACTTTAATTTCATAACGCTTTATTATTTCAAAGATCCGTGAAGCGACTGATCATACTTTTTGCTAACCTTTTTTTCTTCTATAGGTTTTACTTTTTATGTTATCCCAAACCGGCAAAACATCAGGCGAAAGATCAAAATAAACGATCGCGCCGCCATACAATGCAGTAAAGACAGTAGTTTTGAGGAGCATGGCAAAAAATCCGTGAAATGAGATAAAAGTAAAATAGCAAATAAAATAAGAAGCAAAAGCGAGAATAATTGCATAAATCGTTTTCAAACTGAAAGGATGCATGTTAAATTTTCTTTTTAGGAAAATAATGCGGATGATGTTATAAACCGAATAAGAAATGAGTGTTGAATAACCGGCCCCAATAATGCCAAAATGTTTTACCAGCAGGTAATTGAGAGGAACTGCAAGAGCCAATAAAACCATTCCACTTATAAATTCAAAGCGCCAAAAAGTAGAAGTACCAATGATCTGAGAGTTAACACCGGTTCCCATATCTACTACTCTTGCCAAGCCCAAAAAGAAAAAGATCCATTTGGATTCAAGATAAGCAGGTTTTAATCTAAAAGTTGTTACGGCATCCGAATAATTCAGCCAAACAATTAAAAAAATTCCCAGTGAAGCAATTAGTAAATTAATTCCGGAACGCTGGTAAATTAAATTGATTTTATCATAATCTTTATCTTTCCATGCCTTGGACAAAACCGGTATAGATGCAGCAACAGCGCCTCTTTGCGGCGCCTGTATCAGTCCGGAAACCACGAATCCCAAATAAAAAATTCCGGTGGCCGCCATGCCCCAGAGAGACATAATAATAATGCCGTCAATAAACGTGGCAATTGTATAAATGGTACTTCCTACATAGATCAGCGAAGCCATTGATACCATTTTTTTATAAAATTTTTTAGTAACACGGCTGACGCTGAATGTTATATAAAACTCTTTTTTCCAGGCAAGATAAAAGAGCAGAACCAGGGCCACAAATCCATAAGTAAAGGCGTATATTTTAATGAAGGTGTCGAAAGAATGAATGAGTTTGAAGCTCAGAAAAAAGATCAGGATAAGTGTAAGTAACCTGAATAATAGTTCGCGAAGAAAAGTAGTAAAGATAGATTTTCGAATGTTCCAGGCAAACACTTCAAACATGGAAAACAGCAGAATGGAAAAACCAAATGGGAAAACCCAATAATAGTATTGAATAAACTCGGGAGAATTCCCACTGAACTTGCGGATCACAAAATCTTTAAATACAATACCTGCGAGGATTACCAGGCAAAAACCAATCATACTTATTATTAAACTCCAGGTTAACAGGTCATTTTTTTTCTTGGGTAAATTATCATTATAATAAGGATAAAATTTATAAACAACTGAAACCATTCCCAGGTTAGCAAACGCAAACATCAGATTTCCAACCGCAATAAAAACATTAGTCAAACCATATTCTGCGGCAGTAAATACAGACCCCTGGCGTGTAAACAGATAAGTATTTACAAACCCTATGAAAAACCCAGCATAAACAAAAATTGTTGAAATAATACTTTGTTTCCGTACCTGCGACATAGAAAAAATTAAGTGCCTAAATTAACGGTAAATATTTTGTTTACCATATTCCATTTATAAAATAGCAAATACGCTCATTGTCTTATAATTATTACTTTCGCGAAGTGAAAAAATATCGCGGTTACTTTTTATATTTCTTATACTGGCTTATCCTTTTCGCTGTCGTAAAAATTGCATTTTTACTTTATCATTTGCATATTGCAAAAACATTAACAACTGCTGAAACTTTTAAAATATTTATTTACGGATTGAGGATGGACGCGTCTTTCACGGCTTACATCTGCATATTTCCTTTTCTCTTATTTTTTATAAAATCATTTGCAAGAAATTTTCCGGTAAATAAAATTATCAGAATTTATACCTATGTTTTAATTGTTTTGATTTCATTTTTAATCACGGCTGATCTCGAATTATACAATGCCTGGGGATACAGAATGGATGCAACGCCGTTGCAATATTTTAAATCACCAAAAGAAATGGGTGCTACAATTTCTTCTGCACCGCTCTTCCTTTTATTGATCATTTTTATTTTTTTAATTGCGCTTTTTATTTTTATTTATAAAAAATATTTCAATCTTTTCATCGAAAGAAATCAAAAAATATTTCACCTGTACGATGTTTTTATTTCCGCATTTATGATCGCAGTTCTTTTTATTCCTATTCGCGGTGGCATTCAAAAAATCCCCATGAATATCAGCGATGTTTATTTTTCTGAAAAAATATTTGCCGATCATGCAGCGATTAATTTACCCTGGAATATCATGTTTTCTATTTTAAACATCCACAATAAACAAAACCCTTTCGATTATTTTCCTGAAGAAAAAGCGGAACAGTTGGTTAGCGATTTATACAATACCGGACCAAAGAAAATCCCTTCCATTTTATCTGTAGAGAAACCAAATATTATCATTGTTATTTTAGAAAGTTATACAGCGAAATGGGTAGGTTGCCTGGGCGGCGTTCCCGGCGTAACACCAAACCTGGACAGCATTGCAGCAGATGGATTGCTATTTACAAATATTTATGCCGCAGGCGACAGAAGCGAGAAAGGACAAGTTGCCGTGTTGAGTGGTTATCCAAATCAGGCCATTACTTCCATTATAAAAACACCGACAAAAACGCGCGACCTTCCTTCAATAAACCAGTCGCTTGAAAAGATTGGTTATCATTCGAGTTACACCTATGGTGGCGAACTTGAATTTGCAAATATTAAATCTTATCTTATCAACATCGGAATAGATAAATTCGTTGACAAATATTCATTCCCTGTTTCGGAAAGAACGACTTCCTGGGGTGTGCATGATCAGTATGTTTTCTCTCGTTTTTACCAGGATATTCAAAAAGAAAAACAGCCATTTTTTGCCGCAATGTTTACGCTCAGCAGTCATGAGCCTTATGATGTTCCTATGAAACCAAAATTTGCAGGAAAAGATGAGACTACTCTTTTTAAAAATTCAGTTTATTATACTGATAGCATTATTGGTCATTTTATAAGAACCTTTAAAAATGATCCTTTATGGAAAAACACATTAATTGTTTTCGTGGCTGACCATGGGCATCCTTTGCCAGGATATGATCCAAATGATCGTCCATCAAAATTTCATATTCCATTAATTTTTTCAGGAGGTGCATTGACGATGAAAGGAAAAATAAATGTGATAGGCTCTCAGACTGATATTGCTACAACCATTTTAGATCAGCTTCATCTGCCAACTAATGATTTCAAATGGGGAAAAGACCTGCTGGACTCTTCTGCAAAGCCATTTGCTTTTTATTGTTTCAATAATGGTTTTGGATTTGTGACACCAAAAGGAACTGAAACTTTTGATAATGTTTCTAAAAAGCCGATCTATACAACTCCTGGTTATGATACTTCGCAAATCAAATATGGCAAGGCATATATGCAGTTTTCTTACCAGGATTTTTTAAACAGATAAGGCAACAGGTTTATGCAGCCTGCGATAAAAAAAGGCAAGTAAGATACAAACAACAGCGAGCACAAACCAGAGCATTTTAAAACTATAATATTCTGCAACCAGCGAACCGGCAAATGGCCCAACTGCCTGTGCTGAAGCCCATGCTACAGTATATAATGCAGCATATTGTCCACGATTATTTTTTTGTGCTCTTCCAATCCACCAGGCATTCATAAACGGCATGGAGAATATTTCTCCAAAAGTGAGAAATACCATTGCAATAACAGCAATCATTGAATAGTTTAACGGCGGCAGATTCAGTAATAAAAATGAAACAGCAACGAGCAACATTCCGCTGGAAATAAAATGAAGCGATGGCCGCTTTCCCTCCAAAGTAAATATGGTGATCATTTCAAAAATGCTGATAATTATTCCATTCAAAGCCATTAAAACTCCAATAAAAAAAACACTGAGATGAAATTTCTCACGAAAGAAAACAGGAATTGTGGTAAACATCTGAAAGAAACAAAAAGCGAAAATAAATGTGAGCAAAATAAATGCAACATAAGTCCGGTCTTTGTATGCAGAATCGGTAATTATATTTTTTTCTTTCTTAATTTTTTCTGTTGATGAATTTCGTTCAGGCGACAAGGTTATATACAATAAAATCGCTGCCAGGATGTTTGAAATACCATCGACCCAAAATAACAAGTTGTAATTAAAACTTGCAAGCAATCCCCCCAAAGCACCGCCTATTGCCCATCCTAAGTTAATTGAAAGACGGTTCAGAGAATAAGAACGTGTCCTGTTTTGTTCTTTGCTATAATGGGCAATTGCTACGGTATTCGCCGGTCTGAAAGATTCATTAAGCAACGCAAGAAAAAAAGTAGTAACACAAATTGAATTGTAAGAATGCATTTGTCCTAAAACAATAAACATAATGCCACCGCCGAACAACGCAAACAATTGCACATAATAATATCCAATTGTATCTACGAGTTTTCCGCCAATCAACGCACCGGTAATTGCCCCCAATCCGAAAACGCTCATTACAAAACCAGCCTTGCCGATTGAAACTCCAAACTGCTGTGTCAGATACATCGTCATGAATGGGATAACCATTGTTCCCATCCTGTTAACCAACATCACCAGCGAAAGCCACCATATGCCGGATGAGAGGCCTCCATAAGCTTTTTTATAAAGAGAAAAAGCGCTTTTTATCATACATTTAAATAGAACAATGAAGATACTGAGGAATCAATTGCAGTAAAGAAACAAATAACTTCTTTTTATATTTTCCAGACTGTTGCTGTGTCCAGCCTACAACCAGGTTTCAGCAATACTGTTAGCGGCACACCAACAGTAGCGGGATAAAAAAAATCCATTTCACCTTTTAAAAGGAAATGGATTTTTCAAATTTATTGATAAAAATTATTTATAAAGGATCTCATAATATTCGTCTACCATCCTGTTGCTGTCGAAGGCAAACTGAACATCTCTCATACCATTTTTTACAATCTGCCTCCAGGTATCATAATCATTGTAATACAAAGGCAGGATCTCATTTTCGAGGATCTCATAAATTTTATTCAGGTCATAATTATCCTGTTCCTCCACATGCATATTCATATAATCTGCTGGCGGAACCACAAAACCATTATTACCATTATTTACAAATTCACAGATCCAGCCATCATTTGTACTTAGGTTTACAGCCCCATTCATTGCAGCAGTCATTCCACTTGTACCGCTCGCTTCGCGTGGCACTCGTGGATTGTTTAACCAAACATCTGCACATTGTTTTAGCCGTTTACTCAGGGCCAGTTCATAACCTGTACAAACTGCTACATTTTTATATTGTTTGCTCAAACTAACCAGGTGATTGAAATCGTTTATCGCCGGATAGTCAAGCGGGTAAGGCTTTCCTGCCCAAATGATCTGCACCGGATATTTTGGATTGTTTAACAATGCTTCAAACCGGTTGTGATCCCTTGTAATTAATTCCGCTCTTTTATAACCTGCAAATCTCCGGGCCCATACAATCGTGAGAACATTTGGATCCATTAATTTTCCAGTTTGATCAGCAACAATCGCCAACCCACGAAGTTTTAAATGTCTTTTACGATCATCAAACCAATCATCATTATTTTCCAGGCTTGCACGATACAATTGTTTATCGGCCCAATAGCGCCAGTTTTGCGCATTTGTAATCGCTTTTATTTCACAAATGCCATCATATTTATTCCACATTTGCCGGCTAACTTCTCCATGCAATTGTGACACACCATTTGCAAGATGGGCAAAACGCAACGCTGCAAGAGAATGATTAAAAAGGTCATCTGTCATTCCGGTTAGTTCGCGAACTTTTTCCAAAGGCATTCCGCAGAAATAACTCATTTTTTCGCAGAGATAAATATCATGTTTTTCATTGCCGGCTTCCTCGGGCGTATGGGTTGTAAAAACCATATGCTTTTTTACATCTTCAATATTTCCAAACTTTTTATATAAATAAAATGCAGAACTGACCGCATGCGCTTCATTTAAATGATACAGATCCGGATTGTAATTCATAATATCCAAAAGCTTCGCCCCTCCTATACCGAGTAAAATAAATTGCGCCATTTTTGTAGCTGCATTTCCGTCGTAAAGCCTGTGTGATATTGTTTGCGAGACATAATCGTTTTCCGGGTCGTTTGTGCTCAATAAAAACAGAGGTGCTGTATTAAATGTTTTTGGATTAAGGTATAAAACCTTTACCCAAACCGGGTGATCGTGTATGTCAATTTGAAACCGGATACCCGTTTCTTCAAGAAAATTGTAGATCTTTTCAATCCAAACAACTTTCAAGGTCTGATCCTGGTTTCTTGCCTGGTCGTAATATCCTTCTTTCCATAAAATCCCTATACCAATAAGATTTTGTCGCAATTCATAAGCACTTCTCAAATGTGATCCGGATAAAAAACCAAGTCCTCCGCTGTATATTTTTAGTGGCTGATCGATTGCATATTCCATAGAGAAATAAGCCACTTTTTTCTGATACCGTTCATTGATTTCATACGGTATCACGTAATTTTCAAAACTCATAATAACCAAAAGTATTTTAATTGAGGGCGCAATATAAACGGAAAAAGTAAGAAAGTTATTGTTTTTCATCTTTTAATGTGTAATAATTACACACACATCGGTTGACTAATAAAAAACAAG
>DATILZ010000041.1:0-7181 GCA_035475995.1 Hanamia sp.
ATTCATATATTCTTTTGACAAAAAGCCGGGACGAAAAAGCAGACGCTTTAATGTTGAAAAAAACTTGCCGTCAAAATGCGTGATATCATTAAAAAAATGAGAAATCAAATGCCATACAGATTCCTTTGGTTCAATATTTTCCTGGCCGCATTCAGAGCAATATTTTCCGATTACTGTTGAGCCGCAATTAAGGCAGTTGTTTTCTTTGCGCAGGGGAAGATGCGACATGAATTAAAGATTTGTTTTTATAATTTCCGGTTAAAAATAATAAACAAAAATCGCAATAAGAATTAATGAATTATTTTACATCCGTTTCAAAACTTTAAAATCCAAAAAGCATCTATTCTTAAAAAAATGAACAAACATATTTTTCGTTGTGTAGTTTTTTTTATTGCAGTTTATTTTAATTTTTCTTTAGTTCATGCTCAATATTATTACAAAGATATCCTGAGCACACTTCAGCAAAACAAGGAATTTTCTATTTTAAAAAATGGGAATATTAAATTGATCAAAATAACCAGCTTTGATGAAAATAATCAGCCAAGCGATGGTTTTTTTTGTGAAAAAAAAATCAACAAAACATTTACACAATCACAGATGCTTTCCAAATCAAACATCACCGGGCAATCCTTGCTGGTAACCGATTACAATAATAAAGCTGATGTAGTAAAGACAACCACTACTACACCGACAACTAACAATACTGTCGAATTTCAGTACGATCAAAATGGAAACATTTCATTGATCACTACAAATACAGTTGCTGATGGCGATAGCTCCGGAATCACAGAAACTCATCAATATATTTATGAAAATGGAAAGCCGGCAAAAATGCTTCGCAAAAAAAATAATACATTAATTTCTACCATCACTTTTGTTACTGATGATAAAGGAAATATTATTGAAGAAGATCCTGTTGGGAACAGCCTTGATAAAAAATATTATTATTACTATGATGATCACAACCACCTTACTGATATTGTTCATTTTAATGTGATCGCAAAAAGATTATTGCCTGATTATATGTTTGAATACGGCACAGGCAACCAGCCAAAACAAATGATTTCGGTAGATGAAACAGGCCGCAATTATTTTATCTGGAAATATGCTTATGACGACAAAAACCTGCCGGAAATTCAAAAATGTTTTTCAAAAGAAAAGAACCTCCTTGGTACCATCCAATTTGATTATGTGCAATAATTTTTGCAGCAAAGCAACGCCTGCCCGTCCGGTCAGAGAGCAATAAGTGTGTTTTTAAATCATCTGAGTAAAGTTAAATAAGATGATAAAAATTGCCAGTAATACGGTTATCAGCATCAGCAACCTTAATGAAATCAAATGTTTTTTAAAACTTCGCGAAGCGAGGATAATCGCTATGATACAACAGGCAAGAGATATGACATGAATTGCAGTCATGTTTTTTAGAAAGTCTGGAAAATAGCCAAGAAAAGTATCGGTTTTATCGCTATTGCTGATGTCGCTATAACGCAGTCCAATGGATGACCACATCATAAAAAGTATCAAAGGTGGTAATAAAAAAAGGATTGCAATTGCAGCAGTAATTTTGCCCGGCACATGAGATTTGGTTGACATTATTTTAGTTTTTTGGTCAACTAAAAGTAATTGAAAAAAAGAAGAGTTGCAAATTGAAAGTGATTTATCAGGCAATTTATCCTTTCAGTTTTTTAATAATTTTTCGCGCAAAAATTTTCTTTTGCAATATTTAACAAATCCATTTTTCTTTCCTGATCTGCCTTTAAAATCAACAAAAAACAATCTTTTTATTTTACTCATTTATTTTTTTGAAAACAAAAAAATAAGAATGGCATGATTTTAGACTTTTAGTGCTTGTATTGAAAAAATAAACCATTTTATTCTTTACAAAATCTCTTATAAAACACATTTTTTTTAAAACAAAAAAGACAATTATGAACGAATATACCGATCAGTCTGAGACAGTCAGAAAGCCGCGTGATTCAAAGAATTTATTCATCGGATTATTAATCGCAGGATTAGTTATTCTTGCAGGATTCTTTATTTATGATCACAGCAAATCTGCTGAAAATATCCAGGCACAGCAAACTGAAGTTGCAAAAGTAACCAGCGAAAAAAGCAACATACAAAGCAGCTTTGATGCATCTCTTGCAAGGCTTGATTCTATGCAAACTGCAAACACAGAATTGAACGGCAAACTCACCGCAAGCAATGAAGAGATTGCAAAGATGAAAACAGAAATCCGCAGTATTTTAAATAAGAGAAATGCTACTGCATCTGAACTTTCAAAAGCCCGTAATTTAATCGCCCAATTGAACGGAAAAATTAATGATCTTGAATCTCAAATCGCTATGCTCACACAGGAAAATGATAGTCTGAAACAAAACGTAGTGGTTCTTACCAATGAAAAACAAGCGATATCACATACGCTTGATTCTACTAATGTTGTAAAGACTGTTTTGGAGAAAAAAGTAGATGTAGCTTCTACTCTCAACGCCGACAACATTACGATCACTCCTGTAAAAATAAGGAACAATGGAAAAGAGGTTGTAAAAACAAATGCAAAAAAAGTGGACAAATTATTGGTAAGTTTTGATGTGAATAACCGTATCATTCAACCGGGAACTACAGATTTATATGTAGTGGTAATCGGGCCTGATGGTAAACCAATCACTACCAGCGATTCTTCAGGAAATACATTTGTTACCCGTGAAGAAGGAAACAAAACATTCACTGCAAAACTGCCGGTTGATCTGGAAACAGCAAAAACAAAAAATGTAGAATTTGCTTTTGCACCTGCAAATCACTTTCAACAGGGAAATTATAAAATCCAGATCTATCAAAATGGATTTTTGATTGGTGAAAAAACACGCGAACTGAAGAAAGGCGGCTTGTTTAGTTAAGACATAGACATCTTCAAAATATTATTTCCTGTATCAATGAAAAAAAGTACCCGGTTTAGTCCGGGTTATTTTTTTAATCAAAGGCAATAAACGGTTTACGTGTATAACCGTTATTATCATATCTTCTGCTAAAACTTAGTCTTTTCTTGCAAAAAATGTATTCTTTAAAATAATAATCACCATTATTTATTTGTTTACTGAAACACCTATTAATATCGCTTTGAGAAAATTTATAAGAAGATCTTAGAGTTTGTTTACATTTATTTCTCAATTTTTTTATTCCATGAAAAAAAAATTTAAGAAAATAATCCTTACCTCATTCTTTATTTCTTTTTTCTCCAACTTCGTATTTGCTCAATTTAATCCATCAACGATTCCTGCGAATGAATTGCTGAAAGGCTATGTAAAGGATATTTCCGGTGAAAATATTTCTTACCATTCTTTTCATCCTTATGCAACAGAAGCGCTGCTCACAAGAGTGACCAATGGAAATAAATCGATTGAATGGGAAACAGAAGATATCCCTAAAGATTATAAAGACAGCGTCATTTATTTTGCATGGATAGGAGGTTATTCCTGTGGCACAAGTGCTGCAGACCGCCATTTTGATTTTTATATTAATAATCAAAAAGTGATCACATTTACCACTATTGCAAAAAAAGTTTTGAAAGCATGGAGCGTAAAAGGATTGAATGGAACAGAATTATTTTTTGAACAAAAATCGGTTGATAATGCAGGAGATGTTTATGGAAATATGTATCTGAAAATTCCTGTTTCATTTTATAAAAAAGGGCAACCGCTTTTGTTGAAAGTAGTTGGAGAAAAAGCAAACAGCCAGGATTGGTACATGACTTTTAAATATGAAATGAGCGAAAAGATAAAAATTATTCCACAACCTGCATTGATCAAAAAAGGAAAGGATACACTTCAATTAATTGACGTGCAGATAGATCACACAAAACCTTCAGGAAATGTTTCTATTACTACAGATATTGATAAAAATAAAATCAATAAATCTTTATCATTGGGCGTAAATACAATTGAATTATTGGTACCAAAAGTAAAATCTAAAAAAAGTATAAAAGTAAATGTATCAGTAGAAGGATTATTAACGAAAAATGAAAACATAGAATTGAAGCCAGTAATTTTTCGTGAATTTGATTTTGCATCTCACTCTCATAATGATATTGGATATTCTGATTTGCAGGATACGGTAGAACAAAAACAAATCAGGAACATAAGGGATGCAATGCAACTGATAAAAAAAACATCACAATATCCTTCTGCTGCCCGATACAAATGGAATATTGAAAGTTTGTGGGCGGTTGAGAATTTCATGAAAATTGCAAGTGAAGAAGAAAAGAAGAATTTTGTTGAAGATGTAAAATCCGGAAGCATCGGCCTGCCTGCTTCTTATGCAAATCAATTGACCGGGATCTGCAGTCCTGAAGATTTGATTCATTACACAGATTATGCTTTTCAATTAAATCGGTTATACGGAATTCATTTTAATACTGTAATGATTTCTGACATTCCCGGAGTAAGCTGGGCAATGGTTCCAGCTCTTGCTGAAAGAGGAATAAAATATATTTCGAGCGGGCCAAACTATGTTCCTTCAATTCCTGAATTGGGCGACAGAGTTGGATATTCCGACAGGGCGTGGGGCGATAAACCATTCTATTGGTTATCTCCATCAGGAAAAGAAAAAGTTTTATTCTGGCAGGCAGCAAAAGGATATAGCTGGTTTCATAATTTCAATGTAGGACGTGCAGGAGAAAAAACAAAAAGCAACCTGATGGAATATTTGAAAGAATTGGATTCAACTAAATATCCTTACCAAATGGTTCAATTACGCTATACAATTCCTGCTGATAATGGAACAACAGATCCGGATCTTTCAGATTTTGTAAAAGAATGGAATGAAAAATATATTTCACCAAAAATTGTGTTGGTAAATGTGGGTGAAATGATGCAAAAATTTGACAGCATTTACCATAAAATAATTCCTGTTTATTCAGGAGATTATTCGCCTTATTGGGAAGATGGCGCCGCTTCTACTGCAAAGGATTTAGCAATGACAAGGCATACAAGCAACCGGTTAAATCAGAGCGAAATATTAAGCACGATGCTTAATCCGGACAATTTTAATGACGAACAATTTTACAAAGCCTGGCGCGATGTAGTGATGTTTGAAGAACATACATGGGGCTCATGGAACAGTATCTCTGATCCTGATAATCCATTTACCGTTTCGCAATGGAATTACAAAAAAGCATTTGCTACAGATGGAGAAGAACGTTCGAAAAAAATAAGGGAAGGTATTCTTTCTTCTCGATCAAATGAACGTGGCTTTTATGAAGTGTACAATACCAGTTCATGGAACAGAACCGATTTGGTTTTTCTGCCAAAAGAACAAAGTATTGATTTGATGAACGGCGTCATGGATGCTGATAACCGTATATGCCCTTCTCAAATATTATCAGACGGAACGCTTGTTTTTCTTGCGCAAAATGTTCCTGCCCTTGGTTCAAAAAAATATACATTAATAAACAAAAACGCTTCATTAAACAGTGATTTAAAAATCAACAAAAATGTAATAGAGAATGAATTTTTAAAAGTTACGGTAAATCCTGAAAATGGTTCCATTCAAAGTATTATCCGTAAAGATAATGATGAGGAATTGGTAGATAATAACAGATCAGGACTTAATCAATATTTGTATGTTCCGGGAAGAGATCCTTCGAAAGCGCAGAGCACAAAAAATGTTTCTATCCGGATAAAAGAAAATGGGCCGTTAATTGTTTCTTTAGTTATAGAATCTGAAGCGCCGGGAACAAAAAAACTTTCACAGGAAATCAGGTTAATAAAAGGAATAAACAGAATTGATATCATTAATACAGTTGACAAATTAAAAGTGCGCGAAAAAGAAGCGGTAAATTTTGCATTTCCATTCAATATACCAGATGGCAAAATAAAAATAGATTTGGGCGTGGGAATTTTGCAACCTGAAATAAATCAATTGGAAGGTTCATGCAAAGACTTTAATTGTGCGCAGCGCTGGGTTGATATTTCAAATAATAAAACGGGAATTACGTGGACAACAGTTGACGCGCCGTTGATAGAAATTGGTGCACTGATCAATGAAGAATTGGTGAACGGTTATAAACAATGGAAAAAGAAAACTACTTTATCCAATACTTTTTATTCTTATGTAATGAATAATTACTGGCATACCAATTTTAAGGCCGACCAGGAAGGTGAAGTTACTTTTGGTTATTCCATATTTCCTCACAATGAATTCAACCAATCTGACGCAACAAAAAGAGGAATAGAAAGCAATCATCCACTTATTGTTTATGCTTCTGATGCAAATTCCACTGAATTAAAATCTTTATTTACCATTGAAAATAAAAACATCATTCTTTCAACCATAAAACCTTCTGTGGATAAAAAAGGAATCATGCTACGCTTATACAATGCAAGTTCCGAGTCACAAAAACCAGCTTTGATTTGGAAAAAGTTACAACCAAAAAAAGTTTATTGGAGCAATGCAAACCACGAAAAACTACGACCTTTTAATCCGGATGAAAACTGGCCTCCGTTTGCCTTTAAAACTTTATACCTGGAGTTATAAAGGAACAATTTTATAAAAGAGAATCATTAACCTAAAAATCATTTCTTATTTTCATTCTTCAAAAAAAAATCAGAATGAAGAAACTATTCACTTTTATTTTCCTCCTTTTATCACTAACTACTTTTGCACAAAAAACAGATACGCATTTGCAAAATGAAATTGCAAACCTTTTAAAGGGATTTAATGGCGATGTAGGAGTTTATGTTTATGATATTTCTAAAAATAAAATTGCGCAAGTAAATGCAGATACGATTTTCCCTACAGCAAGTATGGTAAAAGTGCCGATACTTATTGGATTGATGCATAAAATCCATAATGGTGATTTAAGCTATCACCAGGATATGCTTTTTACCGATTCTGTTCGCTATTCTGAAGGACAGGAAATTCTGGCTTCTTTCAAAGACAGTCAAAGAATATCGTTAAATACTTTACTAATGCTGATGATGAGCATGAGCGATAATGGGGCCAGTCTCTGGCTTCAGGGGCTTGCTGGTGGTGGAGTACAGATAAATAAATACCTGGACAGTCTCGGAATGAAATATACAAGAGTAAACAGCCGCACAGAAGGAAGAAAAGGAAATTGGCAGCAATATGGCTGGGGGCAAACCACACCAAAAGAAATGGCAACTTTAATGCGGGATATTGTTGAA
>DATILZ010000042.1:0-5133 GCA_035475995.1 Hanamia sp.
AGGCATAGATAAGGTATGGATAAGGTATGCATAAGGTATTGCACCCTCCTAAAATCTTGACACTTTTCAAGGTTAATATTGATTTAGATTGTCAAGGTTTTTTGTTGTTCCTGATACAACATTACCGATTTATTTGGTACTGCTAAAATTCTATTTCAGGGTTTTGTCTAGTCCTAAAATGACTATACAGGTTAATAAATAAATCCTGAAATAGCTATACAGATCGTTTTTGTCCACTAACCGGGACATTTAGGAATGAATCTTTAGGACTTAAACGCCTGATTCTATATAAATAAATTTCTATGAGTAAAAAAATGTCGTAAACAGTACCTTAGGTTGGCGTATTTACACCCCTTTTAAACTAGTTAAGGAGATTAAGTTTGTATTAAAGATTAATAACCATTTTCTAATCAATAAAAATTATATAAAATGAAAGTAGTAAATCCTTATCTGAACTTTCCCGGCAATACAGAAGAAGCATTTAATTTTTACAAATCTGTATTTGGCGGCGAATTTTCGTTAGTTATGCGTATGAAGGATGTGCAAGGCATGCCAGTTCCTGAGGGACAGGAAGAAAAAATCATGCATATTGCATTACCGCTCAATAGCGGCCAGGTATTGATGGCCAGTGATAATTGCAATGCTTCAACTTTCAGGGAAGGAAATAATTATTTTATTTCTATTCATGCAGATAGTGTGGAAGAAGGTCAAAAACTTTACAAAGCACTTGCGGAAGGAGGAAAACCAGGACATCCTTTTGAAAAACAATTTTGGGGATCATGGCATGGCAATTTTACGGACAAATATGGTATAAACTGGATGGTAAATTATGACGAGAACATGCAGTAATTTCGGTTCTGAGATAGTATTAGAAAATTAAACAGAAAATAGTTCGTGCAAAACACGAACTATTTTATTAGTTGACCTCCTCCCCGGTAAAATATATTAAAGTGGCAGTAGCTTTTCCTACTCTGCAAATACTTTCCGTTCTTTGCATTCTGAAAATCGGAACTAAACTTCTAAACTTTTTCTAAACTCTTCAAAACAATCTAAACAATCTAAACCCTCAAGCAGCAATGTCATATACCGTAGCAATTACAGGAAGGCCGAATGTAGGCAAAAGCACTTTTTTTAACCGAATGCTGGAACAGCGAAAGTCAATCGTGGATGATGTGAGCGGCGTAACCCGGGACAGGCAATATGGTGTAGCTGAATGGAACGGAAAAGCTTTCAACGTAATTGATACCGGTGGATTTGTGGCCGATAGCCATGATATTTTTGAAAGAGAAATCCGCAAACAAGTTTATACCGCTATTGAAGAATCAAATGCCATTATTTTTATGGTGGATGTTACCACAGGCATTACAAACCTAGATCAGGATATGGCTGAACTATTGCGCCGTTCGCCGAAGCCGGTATATCTTGTTGTAAATAAAGTGGATAATCATACACGACAATTGGAAGCAGCAGAATTTTACAGTTTGGGTTTTGAGAAAATATTTTTTCTCTCATCCATAAGTGGCACAGGTACTGGCGAATTGCTTGATGAGATCTGCAAAAGAATTCCGGAAGAAAAAATTGAAGAACCGGGAACGCTTCCAAAATTTGCCATCATAGGCCAGCCAAATGTGGGCAAGTCTTCTTTGCTGAATGCATTGACCGGACAGGAACGGACGATTGTTAGTGAAATAGCAGGAACCACAAGAGATGCGGTTCATACAACCTATAATTTATTCAATAAAGAATTTATTTTAATTGATACGGCAGGCATTCGCAGAAAGAAAAAAGTGAGTGAAGACCTGGAGTTTTATTCTGTAATAAGAGCCATCAGCGCGGTGGATGAAGCTGATGTTTGTATTTTATTGTTGGATGCCGAAAAGGGAATCACTGCCCAGGATCTCAATATTTTTTCTTTGGCCGCCAAAAAAGGAAAAGGAATTGTTGTTTTGGTAAATAAATGGGATCTGGTAAAAAAAGAAACGAATACTGCCCGTGATTATGAAAAAATCTTAAAACAAAAATTAGCTCCTTTCAATGATGTGCCTATCATTTTTATTTCAGCAACAGAAAAACTTCGTATCTTCCAGGCAATGGAAATGGCTTTGAAAGTGTATGAAAACAGGCAACAAAAAATTTCTACTTCCAAGCTAAATGAGGTAATGCAAAAAGCAATGGAATCTTATCATGCGCCGGTGGTAAGAGGCCATGCAGTGAAAATAAAATTTGTAACTCAACTGCCAACAGCAGTTCCATCATTTGCATTTTTTTGCAATTATCCCTTGGACATCAAAACGCCTTATAAAAATTATTTAGAAAATCAACTGCGCGAAAATTTCGATTTAAAAGGAGTTCCGGTAAGGATTTTTTTTAGAAAGAAATAACAGGAAAAGTATTTTTTAAAATCAGGAAGTCAACTTATTTATTTATTTGCTGAATAAATAAAATCAGGATTGTAAATTGAACTTATTAATTTATCTTTATTGACATGTTAGGTCTTACAATACATAGTAAAACAGATACAAACAAATTGCAGCTCAATATACCGGATGGATTAAAAGGAATTGATTTGCAAATAATCATTTTGCCTGTTGCAAATACCAGAGAGGAACAAATAGAGTTTTTTACAGAAGATGAATTGAAAGAATTGCATAAAATTCATTTAGGAACCCCTTTAAATGATAACGAAGATTATAGTAAATGGTAGCAGAAATTCACCTGGCAAAAATTTATTTTACAGATGCTTCAAACTTCAAAGTAAGGCCCGTTTTGTTATTAAAATTGAATTCTTTTAATGATTGGCTATATATGCCGCTTACCAGTAATCTGAATATTAATGGTGTTATAATTAATGAAGCAAATTTGCAGGAAGGTTACTTGCCAAAAATATCTGTAATTGTTTATCAAAAATTAAGTGTAATATCTTCCGGCTTACTTATCAAAAAAATTGGCACTCTTGAAAATGAAAGTTTTCAGAACGTTATTAGTGAATTTATACGCTTTATTCAATAGCTAATATTCCTCTGCGTAAACAAGAAATCACCTTATTTGTTCCTTTACTGCTACAAGCTTTTCTTGCATTAAAGAAATATTTGCCCCATTTCTTTTGTAATTTTATAAACTGCTTTTTTACAAGAAAAGAAATATTTTTTTGAAAAAAACTAAAATCTTTTATCATGCCGCATTATCAAAAACTTGGTTCAATTCCTCATAAACGCCACACCCAATTTCGTAAGCCTGATGGCAATTTATATTCTGAACAATTATTTTCTACTGAAGGTTTTTCTTCAGATTCTTCTTTGCTTTATCATTCTCATCCGCCAACACAAATTATTAAAACAGATGAAGCTTACAGCATAATTCCGGAAGTAGCAGAAGAAAAAATGCTGAAACATCGCAGCTTCCAGGGCTTTAATATCAAAGCTGAAAATGATTATTTAAAAAGCCGTAAACCGGTTTTGGTAAATAATGATGTGCATATTTCTCTGGCTGCACCAAAAGAAAGCATGTCTGATTATTTTTATAAAAATGCAGATGCCGATGAAATTATTTTTATCCACGAAGGAAATGGAAAATTGAAAACGCAGTATGGAGAAATTCCATTTGCTTATGGCGATTATCTGGTCATTCCGCGCGGCACTATTTATCAAATTGAATTTGAAAAAGAAGATAATAGGTTATTGATAATCGAATCCTTTAGCCCTGTCCGTTATCCAAAAAAATATCTAAGTAATTACGGGCAATTATTAGAGAATTCTCCTTATTGCGAAAGAGATATCCGCGCTCCGCAAAATTTACAAACAATAGATGAAGAAGGAGATTTTCTATTGATGGTAAAAAAGAAAGGAATGATGTATGGCATTCATTATTTGCATCATCCTTTTGATGTGATAGGATGGGATGGATGTTGCTATCCTTTTGCATTTTCGATTCATGATTTTGAACCCATTACAGGAAGAGTGCATCAGCCACCGCCGGTGCATCTCACTTTTGAAGGACATAATTTTGTGGTTTGTTCTTTTGTTCCACGTCTGTTTGATTATCATCCGCTTTCCATTCCTGCGCCATATAATCATAGTAATATTGACAGCGATGAAATGCTTTATTATGTGGATGGGGATTTCATGAGTCGCAAACATGTTACCCGTGGAATGATTACGCTACACCCCGGCGGAATTCCTCACGGTCCGCATCCGGGGGCGGTAGAAAAAAGTATTGGTGCCAAAAAAACCGATGAACTAGCGGTAATGGTTGACACATTTCATCCCTTACAATTGACAAAAGATGCATTGGAAATAGAAGATCAAAATTATGTGATGAGCTGGGCGGAATAATTTTTTAATTTTTTAATTTTTTAATTTGAAAATTTGAAAATTGTTAAAATGTGAGAATGAGATTAATTGAACAATTCAACAATCGAACAATTCAACAATTAATTAATGCAATAATTTAATAATGAAATAATTGATAATTCAATCTTTTTCCTAAATTGAGCAAAAATTTTTCAGTATGATAAAATTCAGCGAATTAAAGCAAGGAGATTATGTACTTGCAGAAAGCGACGGCCAGGCATGGCGTGGCGAAGTGACTAATTTTAATAATGATGAAAAAGAAATTTGTGTAAACAACGGCATCCAGGAAATGTATTTTAACGAAGAAGATCTTTATCCACTCCCGCTCGATGAAGAGCAATTATTAAAATTAAAGTTTACAAAACATGTAAACGAAGATGGCTCGGTAAAATATTTGAAAGGCGCTTTTAGAATACAAACACCGGAACAGGATGATTTTTCTCATTTTGAAATCTGGTACAGAGACGAAAAAAGAATTATTACTCATCCGATTCCGGTGCATGTTCTACAGAATCATTATACAGCCATGACGAAAGTTCATCTTACTGAAGAGGCGATCTAAACCATTATTTCAACGAAGCGCTCATCAACTTGGTTTTAATATTTATATTTTCTGAAAGGGTTAAATAACTCAAGTGAATCAAAGTTGAACTTTCTATAAGTCCATATTTCGGTGCGTAATAAGTATCGATGGCTGATGTAAATCCGGAAGATATTAGAGCTGAAGAAAGGCTTGTAGCTACATGTATTACATTGGAGTAATTAACTCCATTTACCGTTCTGG
>DATILZ010000043.1:0-2778 GCA_035475995.1 Hanamia sp.
CTTTTCGATAAACCGATACTCTTTTGTTCATCTTATAAATTTAAATTAGTCATTGATGAAATAAACCAAGAAGGTTTTAATAAAGGTTTTTAAATTAAAATCAGCCATGTAAACCTTCTTGGTTTTCTCCAAAATACTCTACAAAAATCCGGGGCGTTTCATACAATTTAATTGAATGCATTTGTACACCTTCCGGTAAATGCGCGAGTAATTGTTTCCAGATTTCTATTGTCAGATTTTCTGTAGAACATAATTTTCCCTTCAGAAAATCAACGTCCATATTCAGGTTTTTGTGATCTAATTTTTCCAAAACAAACTCATTTATTAAGCGGCTTAAAACTTTTGCATTTATAACAAAACCTGTATCTGCATCCACTTCGCCCTTCACCGTTACATGCAATTCGTAATTATGCCCGTGCCAGTTTTCATTAGCGCATTTGCCAAAAACCTGTTCATTCTTTTCCTTGCTCCATGCAACATTATATAATTTATGTGCGGCATTAAAATGTTCTATACGTGTCAAAAATAACATTGAATAACAAAAATTTTCGCAAAGGTAACCGCTTTCATAAAACCAGGAAGGTTTATTTAACCGGTTTTAATTTGAAGTAGCTTAATAAACGTTCCTGGTTTTCAAATCGATTGTAAATGCGAAATTTGCGGAATGAATTTATTAATTGTTGCTGCAACAAAATTTGAAATTGAACCATTTTTTAAAGAAAAAACTCTTGCAGAAATTTTGATCACAGGTGTAGGAATTCCTGCAACGGTTTATCATCTCACCAAAAAATTATCCTCGGAAAAATATGACTTTGTAATTCAGGCCGGAATTGCAGGTTCATTTAGCGATGAATTTAATTTAGCGGAAGTTGTGCAGGTAAAAGAAGATACTTTTGCTGATTTAGGAATTGAAGAAAAGGGGAATTTCAGAACGCTTTTTGATATGGGTTTTATCAATAAAAGTGATTTTCCATTTACAAATGGCTGGCTCATGAATCCCGCAGCTTTTTCTGAAAAAAATAATTTGCCATTCGCAAAAGGAATTACGGTAAATAAAATCGGCGATGATCAGTTGCAAAATAAAATGATCCGGGAAAAATTTTTGCCCGACATTGAAAGCATGGAAGGTGCTGCATTTCATTATGTTTGCCTTCAGCAAAAAAATAACTTTTTACAGCTTAGAAGCATTTCAAACAGGGTAGGAGAAAGGGATAAATCAAAATGGAAGCTGAAAGAATCTATTGAAAATCTGAATAAAGAATTATTGAAAATTATTGAAAACTTTTAAAGAACATTATGAATTTTACACTTGGTTTTTCTCCATGCCCAAATGATACGTTTATTTTTGACGCTTTGGTAAATAAAAAAATTGATACCGGTGATTTTCATTTTAATGTGAGGCTCGAAGATGTCGAAACATTAAACAATCTTGCAAAAAAAGAAGTGCTTGATTTTACAAAGATCAGTTATGGGGTATTGCCATTGATAATTAATAGCTACAAAGTGATGAACAGCGGAAGTGCTTTGGGCAAAGGCGTTGGGCCGCTTTTGATCTCTCAGAAAGCTGTTGATTTTAATGAAGTGAGAAAATATAAAATCGCTATTCCCGGTGAAAATACAACCGCCCATCTTCTGTTTTCGCTTGCTTTTCCCGATGCAAAAAATAAAGTTTTTAAAAGATATGATGAGATTGAAACATCCGTTCTTGAATCTGAAAATGTATTGGGTGTGATCATTCATGAAAACCGTTTTACTTATATGGAAAAAGGGTTGCACAAAATTGTCGATCTGGGAAATTTTTGGGAAGAAAAAACATCTCTCCCAATTCCTCTTGGCGGCATTGTTGCCAAAAGAAATATTGAGGAAGGAGTTTTAATGAAAGTAGATGCCTTGATAAAAGAAAGCATGGAGTATGCTTTTGAAAATTATCCATTGATCACAGATTATGTCAAACAACATTCGCATGAAATGGAACCTGAAGTGATGAAAAAGCACATTGATCTTTACGTAAATAATTATTCAATCAATCTTGGAAAGGAAGGCAGAAATGCGATTATGAAATTTATAGATATTTATCAGATTAGCCATGAAAGATCCGGCCTTATCCTGTTTCCAGGTAATGAGATATTTGTGGACGAAGAACCTTTTCCGGTTATTTAGCATCGATCATACAATGAAAGATTTCCTTCACTCTTTCATTTGTATAAACCTTGTCTTGAAATTTTTGCACCCACCTGACAGGATAAATTGAGTTGGTAAGAAAAAATTCATCTGCATTCAGTAACGAATCGACAGGCAGTTTTTTCTCTACAACTTCAAATTTTTTTAAAGAAAGTTTTTCCAGCATCCAACGGCGCATGGTGCCTGCCACACATCCTTCAGATAATGGAGGTGTGTAGATTTTATTATTTTTTATAATAAAAACATTTGCAATTGCCGATTCGCAAATCCTTCCAAAGGCGTTTAATAAAATGACATCAGTCAAACTGTTTTTTTTACCATACCGGGCAGCCATTACAGGCAGCAGATAATTATTTGATTTTAAGTTGGAATAGATATCACAGCTTTTTTTTCCGGAAGGAAAAATATCAGTTATCAATCCGGTTTCATTCAATTCGATCTTTGATTCCAGTACCGATGCTTCGATAATATAATTTGGAAAATTATTTTCAGTGTCATAAATATTTCCATTGTTTCGAAAAACCATGAGACGGATTCTTGCGTTTCCGTCAATGCAATTCATCAGCAAAAGATCTTTAATGGCATGTTGAAAAAATA
>DATILZ010000044.1:0-8618 GCA_035475995.1 Hanamia sp.
AAAAAGTTTTAAAAATATTTCTCAAAGTCCTGCTGGGCATCCTGGTGCTGATTCTGGCACTGTGGATCTTACTGCAAACTTCTTTTTTCCAAACTTTCATCATTCATAAAGTAGCTCGCCGGCTTTCAAAAAATCTTAACACTACCGTTTCTATTAAAAAAATTGATCTCGAGCTTTTTGACAAAATGTCCATGCAGGGCTTACTGGTATTGGATCGTAAAAAAGATACTTTGCTGTATGCCGGTGCCGCCAAAGTGAGTATTACAGACTGGTTTTTTTTTAAAGATAAAATAGTTCTCAAATACATTGGCCTTGATGATGCACTCATCAATCTGCATCGCAGCGATTCTGTCTGGAATTATCAATTTTTGATAGATTATTTTTCAGGACCACGAAAACAAAACGCAGATACTTCTTCCAGCGTCATCAACCTGGACCTGAAAGTGATTAATTTAAAAAATATCCGCTTGTGGCAAAAGGATGAATGGCGCGGTGAAAATATGCTCGCCTCAGTCGCTAAATTGAATATTCATGCGGATGAATTTGATACAAAAAACCGCATTCTGAAAATCAGTACGGTCACTCTCGATCATCCATCTTTTTCCATGTATGATTATACTGGCAAAAGGCCTGTCGATACTACCTCCTCCCCACAAATTGTTGAATCCCAAACGCAAGGATTGCAATGGAATACAGATGGCTGGCAGATCTCTGTAAATAAACTTACGATGGATGAAGGCCTTGCTGCGATTGAAAGAGAAGGAACTTACCGGGCGCCAATGAATGAATTTGATGAGAGACATATTATCCTTTCGGATATAAAAGGAACCTTTAAGAATTTCAGGTTGATCAACGATACTTTAAGCTCTGTTGTTTCCGTTTCTGTAAAAGACAGGGGAGGTTTTGTGGTAAAAAAATTAGATGCAGATTTTAAATTCACTCCAAAATTAATGGAGTTTAAAAACCTGGATATCATCACCAACAAAAGTCGCCTGAGAGATTATTTTGCCATGCATTACAATCATTTTAATGACAACATGCAGGATTTTGTACATACGGTAACCTTAGATGCGAGATTAAAAAATAGCGAAGTAAGCAGCGAAGATCTTGCTTATTTTGCTCCCGAAACGCGTTCATGGAATACCGTTTTTTCTGTCACAGGTGAAGCGCACGGAAAAGTAGATAACATCACCGGGCAAAAAATAATCATCAACGCAGGCGAACAAAATTATTTAAACGGAGATATCAGCCTGCGTGGATTGCCTGATATTGACAAAACATTTATTGATTTCAGATCGCGCGAACTAAGGACAACATATAATGAACTGGCGCGGCTTATTCCATCACTTAAAGAAATTACGAATCCCAAATTGAGTGCTTTTGGAAGCATTAGATTTTCGGGCAGTTATACCGGCTACATCCGGGATTTTGTTACCTATGGAACACTTACCACTGATATTGGCACTTTACAAACCGATGTGCAAATGACGATTCCTGAGCAAGGAAAAGCAGTATATGAAGGAAAAATTTCGACCACCAATTTTCAACTCGGAAAATTTATTGACAACAGCGAAATTGGAAATATTGTATTCGATGGAAAAATAAATGGAAAAGGTTTTAATGCAAACGATGTAAATATTGGCATAGATGGGAATATCAGCAAAATAGATTTTAACGGTTACACCTACACAAATATCACAGCTCACGGAGATTTTAAAAATAAACTTTTTACAGGTACAGGAAGCATTAATGATCCGCATATTAAAATTGATACATTAGCGGGTTCGATCAACTTCAGCAAATCCAATCCGGAATTTGACCTGGAAGCAAACGTGAGCAAACTCCATCTGAAAAATTTGCGCTTCACAAATGATAGTGTTGCAGTTGCAGGAAAATTCAAATTAAATTTTACCGGAAATAATATTGATAATTTTTTAGGCTCTGCTAAATTATATGACGCGGTTTTATCTGATAATGGCAAACAATTATCATTCGATTCTTTAAAGATCAATTCCACTTTTATTGAAGGCAAGAAAGTTTTATCAATTGAAACAAATGAGCTGTTTGCAAGTATTAACGGCAGTTTCAGGATTTTAGAACTGCCTGATGCTTTTCAATTATTTTTAAATAAATATTATCCAGCCTACATTAATAAACCGAAAACAAATGTAGAAAATCAAAATTTTTCTTTTGTTGTTAATACAAAAAATATCAGCGAATACATTAATTTATTCGATACGAAAATTACCGGTTTCGACAATTCAGTGATCACCGGTGATATTAATATCGCTTCGAATACTTTGAATCTGCAAGCGACTGTCCCTAAATTTAATTACAGTAACATCACCTTCAATAATATAAATCTTACCGGAACCGGAACAAAAGATACCCTTGTTTTCAGGGGCGATATTGATGACGTGGTCATTAATGACAGCCTGCATTCGCCAGATGCAAAACTGAGCATTGTAGCTGCTAATGATGTTTCTGACATTCACATTCATGCCACCGGAAATAAAACTTTGAGCGACGCCGATATTTCAGCTAGAGTTGAAACAATGAAGAACGGATTTAAGTTAACCTTCAATCCTTCTACGTTTATTATCAATCAAAAACAATGGACTATTGCAAAAGATGGCGTTCTTGAATTGGATGACAAAATGCTGATGGCAAATAATATTCGATTTTCACAAAACGGCCAGGAGATTTATATTTCCACACAACCTTCCGCAATTGGAAACAGCAATGATGTGATCGTTGCGGTCCAAAATCTGATAATTGAAGATGTTGGACCGATGTTTTTGAAAACACCGAAACTTGGCGGATTGCTAAATGGCAATCTTCGTATCAATGATCCTTTTGGAAAATTAGGAGTAGAGTTTGATACAAAAATCGATCAGTTTAAATTTGAAAATGATTCTGTTGGTGTTATTACCGCACAAGGCGAATATCTTTCAGCGCCTGGAAATTTAAGTTTAAACGTCATTTCTAATAATAACCTCTATAATTTTACCGGAGATCTGAATTATCGGATGAAAGACAGTACTACCAATCAATTGAGCGGTTCGGTCGTTTTTAATAATTCAGGAATTCATATTCTTGAAAATTATCTAAACAATATTTTCACCGGCATTTATGGCAAAGCGACAGGTAAATTAAATATTTCCGGAAAGGCCTCAGCCCCAAAATTAACCGGAAGCATCAGGCTGGACAAAACGAGTATGATCGTGGATTACACAAAATGCAAATACCGTCTCGCAGATAGTTCCATCATTACTTTTAATCCTGATGAAATTGATTTTGGCAGCATAAAAATCATCGATACACTTCGCCATACAGCTACATTAACCGGTAAGATATATCACAGTTTTTTTGATAATTTTTTCTTTAATGAACTTCATCTGAAAACTGATCCAATTGGGAATAATCCTCCCAGATTTATTTTATTAAACACTACAGCCCGCGACAACAAAGAGTTTTATGGGCATGTGGTTGGCCGCGCAGAATTATCTCTGAATGGTTTTATAAACGATATGACGATGAATATTGCCGCAGAACCTACAGATAGCAGTCATATTTATTTGCCCACCGGCGAAACGGCAGAAACGGGTTCCATGGATTATATTGAATTTATAAAATTCGGACGAGAGATGAAAGCCGATTTACGTACAAGAGAAAACACAAACATCAAAGTAAACATGGAACTTACTGCAAATCCATTGGCAAAAATTGATGTGATCCTCGATGAAACAACCGGCGACGTGATCAAAGCACAGGGCAGTGGAAAATTAAATATTTCTGCCGGCACAAAAGATCCGCTCACCATTCGCGGCAGGTATGATATTGAGCAGGGACAATACACTTTTAATTTTCAAACATTCTTAAAAACGCCTTTTACCCTGCAACAGGGATATATAGAATGGTCAGGTGATCCCTACCTGGCGAATATGAATATCGATGCGATTTACAGAGCAGAAAATGTAAACCTCAACAATATTCCCACTACTACAGGTTACCGGAATATCAACGGAGATGTCGATATTATTTTTAAATTAAGGGGCACTTTAAAAAATCCTCAACCTGAATTTGAATTTCAATTTCCGTTTGATAATCCTTTAAAATCAGATCCGATTGCCAACGAATTTTTGAAAACAAGATACCAGGAAGATAAAACCGCATTGATGAACCAGGTAGCCTCTTTATTATTATTTAACCAGTTTATGAATACCGATCAGGGATTACTGACAGGAAATAATACCGGGAATTTTGTAACCAGAAGTGTGGGTCAATTATTATCATCGACGCTTTCTACCTCTTTGAATTCATGGTTGCAAAGAGTCTTAAATACAAACGCGATAAACCTGATCACAACGATCAATACCGCAGATTTTAATTTTGAAAAAGGCGCCACACAAAAAGAACTGCAGAACGTAGGAAATTTTGGATTAAAGACTGCTTTTTTAAACAATAAATTACTCGTAACTGTGGCAGGAAACGTGGACTACAGGCTGGGACAAACTGTAAACACTTCCAATTCAAATTTCTTATTTACACCGGATGTTTCATTCGAATATTTAATAACTCCGGACGGACGATTGCGCGTGATCGGCTTCAACAGAAGTGATGCGGATATCGGCGACCTGGTAGGCGTTACAAGAAGAAACCGTACAGGCATCCAACTTTCCTACAGGAAAGATTTTGACACTTTTACAGAGTTTTTTACAAATGAAAAAAAGAAGAGAAGAGGAAGCAGATAAAAAAAGTTTTATTGGTTAAATTGTTTTATTGTTTATTGTAGCTTGCACTGTTGACTTTTACAACAAACACACAAATACAATGAATTTATAATTTTTATTTTAAAAGACTTATATTTCATTTACAATCGCTTTTCACACTAATCTTTTTACTTTTTGCCTTTCCGCATTTTGCTTTTTTCTTTCTCCACGTTTTCCTTTAATTTGAATTTTACAATCTTCGTAATAAGTGATACCGGAAGCGGTTTGTCTAATGGAAATTGAACCGAACCTTTTGCTCCTTTATACACAGACAGTTCTTTTTTGAATGCTTCAATTCCTGACGCAGTCGGATAAAATCCAATGTGATTTTTGTAGCCTGCAAAATAAACCAGTATTCCAAAATATTTGTAGGCGGGCATCTGGTAACTGATCACTTCTTCTGCTTTTGGCGCTGCCTTTAGGATTGTCACATGCATTTGTTGTAGAAGAGGCCTTACATTTTCAGAAAAAAGTGAAATATATTCTGCCACATTTTTGAAGTTTGTCTTTTCCATAATTTTTATTTTGCTGATGTTTTCTTATCTCAAAAATATTTTAAAATGAAGTGAGCTTCCTTTCAGAATATTGGCGAAAAGTGACGAATATGTATTTCCATTTAGGGTTATTTTGTGGAGAAAATACATCAATATAAAATAATTGAAAAGTATTTAAATAAAAAAATAATAATTGGTAGATTCATTTGCCAAAAGGCATATGATTTGTTGCACTACGATGAATCTATTTTTTACACCAATGAAATGTAAGGAGCATTCTTTTTTTTATGAATGAAACAAATAAAATCAGCTGCAGAAAAGTAATTGGCGGATTAGGTGCAGGTCTCGCAACAATGGCAATTGCACCATCTTTTGCTTCACCAAAAAGAAATAACCCACAATCTTCTGCCCCGGAAAAGCTGGAAGATCCAACTACGAAATACCCCAAACCGCCTTTTAAAAGCCAGTCACAATCATGGCCCGGTTTAGCAGGAAAAATGGATCCGCAGCCTGATCATGGCGAGAAAAGTTATAAAGGTTCGGGAAGATTGATGGGCAGAAAAGCATTAATAACCGGGGGAGATTCAGGAATGGGTCGTGCAGCAGCAATTGCATATGCGCGTGAGGGTGCAGATGTAGCGATCAATTATCTTCCGGCAGAGGAGCCGGATGCCCGGGAAGTCATAGATCTGATCAAAGCCGAAGGCAGAAAAGGAATCGCTATTCCCGGTGATATACGTGAAGAGGCCTTTTGTAAAAAACTGGTTGAGGATGCGGTAAATGGTCTTGGGGGACTGGATATTTTGGTAAACAATGCAGGACGGCAACAAAGCAATGCCTCTATTCTCGACATTTCTACCGAGCAATTTGACTGGACAATGAAAACAAATATTTACGCGCCTTTTTGGATCATCAAAGCAGCGCTGCCTCATCTGCAGCCAGGTTCTGTCATCATAGGAACTACCTCAGAACAGGCTTACGATCCTTCAGCAGATTTATACGATTATGCACAGACAAAAGCGGCTACAATGAATTATGTAAAATCGCTTGCAAAGCAATTGGGACCAAAAGGGATCCGGGTAAATGGAGTAGCGCCCGGCCCGATTTGGACACCTTTGCAGGTAAGCGGAGGCGCTACACAGGAAAAATTAGTAAAATTTGGCGGTAATACTCCTCTTGGAAGGCCAGGCCAACCGGCCGAACTTGCGTCGATTTATGTTCAGCTTGCTGCTAACAGTGGAAGCTATGCGAATGGGCAGGTTTATGGATCAGCGGGAGGAAGTGGACAGCCTTGATTCTGGCCGAAAAGCGAAAAGATAAATGCTGAAGGCAGATTAATAGATTAATAAATAAAAAAAGATAAAAATGGCAACAAAAGCAACGTGGGAACCACATACTGAACATACCGGAAAACTCAATGCTGCTGAAAAGAATAAACTTCCTGATAGCGTATTTGCTTTTCCAAAGGAACGTAAAGAGCCACTTACAGACGCTACGCATGTGCGGGATGCAATGGCGCGTTTTGACCAGGTAAAAGATGTATCAGATAAAGAAAGAAAAGTAGCTTTTGAGAATATTAAAAAAGCAGCAAAGCATTATGGCATCCATATGAATGAAAAAGATTGGAAAGAATTAGACCATAAAAAATAATATCGGAAACAGGAATATATTCTATTTGTTTATTTACTGAAGAAGCAAGAGTATTGTGTAAAAACAAAAAAGCGGTTATGAAACCGCTCTTTTGTTTAAGATGAAAATTTAAATCTTATCCTCTCCTGTTTCCAAACATGCGAAGTAAGAAAAGGAAAATATTGATAAAGTCAAGATATAAAGTGAGTGCACCAAGAATGGACATTTTCTTTACATCGTTTGCGACCACTCCGCCTTGATATTCCACACCTTCGCCGATTCTTTTTAACTTTTGAACATCATAAGCGGTCAATGCTGTAAATACCATTACACCAATAATGCTGATGATATAATCCAACTGGCTGCTGTGCAAAAAGAAATTGATGACCATTGCTATTAAAACTCCGATAACGCCCATCATCAGGATGCGGCCAAATTTTGTAAGATCCTGGTTTGTTGTATATCCCATTACTGCCATTACTCCAAACATAGCGGATGCGGATAGGAAACATCCTAAAACTGATCCCGGAGTAAATGCCATCAAAATAAAACTAAAACTAATTCCATTGATCATTGCATAAGCCATAAACAAAGCCATTAGCGCCGTTGAAGAAAGCCTTTGATATGCAAATGACATGATCAGCACAAATCCTAAAGGAGCAAACAAGGTGATTTTGCCTAATCCTGTCAAGCCGGTTGGAGAAACAAGATATGCCATTAATTGTTCGTTTACTGAAAACTGCCATGCAAACAAAGCGGATACGCCAAGCGCCAGGAACATCAGTAGAAAGACATTGGCAATGAAAGAACGGCTGCGGCTTGCCTCACCTGTAGGAACATAAGAGATGTTGGTAATGTTAGAATTTCTATTCGTTAAATCCATGGTTTAAATTTTTAGTAAAATTATCAATCTTTTGATGAAAAATGAAATGCCGAAACGAGAAATAAGAAATAATTATGAATAGCTTTTTGTAAAAGATAAACCCAGCAAGGCTTCAAATGTTTTACTTTTTATTTCCAAAAAATTTCGGGCAGATGTTATTTGGCATAAGTGATCAGGCAATCGAATTTAGCATCTTTAGCCCCAAGTTCTTCAGCAGCAGCATTGCTGATCACCAGCACAAGGCCAGCATTCTGTTTGATGCCCGGTATTGCATCTAGTACTTTTGCATAAACGCTTTTCCCTGTTGCATTATTCGTTACTTTTAAAATGGTTCCCGGTGCAGCTTCATTATTAAAACAATAATATTTCCCATCCTGCCATCCGCTGGTAGATTTGAAAACACCAGCACTTCCTGCATCAGCTGTTGAGGCTTTGTTAGCAGATTGCTGCATGAATAAATTTTTAAAATAACCTCCTGAAAAATTAATGTTGCTTTGACTGGCTACTGTCGTTACCGTTGATTTCGGTTCCTGAGGTGTTGAAACAGGCGCTTCATTTTTTTCAGTTTTTACCGGTTCAGAATCTACCGGGCTTGGGGCAGTTGTTACAGCTTGTTCTGCAGTTTTAGCTGCTGGTTTTTCTTCTTTTTGCGGAGCAATAGCTACTTCATTTGGCACATTTGTTTTTGCACTTGCCAAAGAAGATAAGGCCTTATCCACTTTCAAATAACCAACGATCATTGGTACACCCACACTTACCGCATCTGACTGAAGATGGTTCCATTTTTTTAAAGAAGCAAGCGGCACTTTATTATAATTAACCCCCAGCCTGTAAAGCGTT
>DATILZ010000045.1:0-3006 GCA_035475995.1 Hanamia sp.
GTTTTTTTCATAATCGTTTTAGGGAACAATTTATAAAAAAAATCGTTTTCAAAAAAAATAAAATATTAAAGAGGTTGTCTTTAAAATTTATATTATACTTTCCTTTCCGAAAAAATTATTCAACAAAATCACCAAACCATTATAAAGAAGCGAGCGCCTGTTCCAGATCATGCAAAAGATCTTCAACATTTTCTATTCCTACTGAATATCGAATCAGGCTTTCAGGAATACCTAATAGTTTTCTTTGTTCTTCTGTCAGCTCCACATGGCTTGTAGTTCGTGGTGGTCCGGCCAGAGTACCGACAGAACCGAGGCTGGCGGCGAGGTGTACTAATTTTAACTGCTTCAAAAATTTCTTCACCACATCATAATTTCCATCTAAAGAAAAACTCAAAATTCCTCCAAATCCACGCATCTGTTCTTTGGCAATTGAATGCCCGGGATGGGATTCCAAACCCGGATAAAAAACGTCCCTCACTTTAGAATGTGATTTTAAATATTCAGCAATTTTTTGTGCAGACGCATTTTGCCTTTCTACCCGCAATTCAAGCGTTTTCATTCCCCGTGCTATCAGATAGGCCGGATCAGCTTGCAGACTTGCACCATTAATTTCCCTGAACTGAAACACTTTTTTCACCAATTCTTTCTTACCTGCAAGTACTCCGCCCATCGCATCTGAATGCCCGCATAAAAATTTTGTCGCGCTGTGAATTACGAGATCAGCGCCCAGTTGCAAAGGGTTTTGATTTACAGGGCTTGCAAAAGTATTATCAACAACAACCGTCGCCCCTACTCTCTTTGCAGCCGCACACGCTCTTTTAATATCAATAATTTTTAAAGTTGGATTTGTCGGGGTTTCCAGGTAAACGAGATCGCACCCTTTGGCAATTTCTGTTTCTAATTCTTCATGGTTGGAAGTTTCGCAAAGTTTTACATCCACATTATAAACCGGTAAAAAATCTAAAAATATTTTGCTTGTGCCTCCATAAGTATCTTTTATGGAAACAACTCTTTTGCCGGGAGTCAGAAACGTGAATAATGTATTACTGATAGCGCCCATGCCGGTTGCAAAAGAAGTGGCAGCTTCAGTACCTTCCAGGATGCGGATCTTTTCTTCAAGTACATGGACTGTTGGATTTGTATTTCTGCTGTAAATATAGCCTTCTGATTTTCCGAGAGAAACATCATGCCATTCATCCAGGTCTTTGTAGGCAAATGTTACACTTTTTACAATGGGTGAGGTGATTGCGCCTTCATAAAAATTCGCATCTTCACCAGCCCAAACCGATGCAGTTCCTTTTTGGTATTTCGACAAATCTTTATTCATATTAATTAGTTTGAATTAATGCTCAAAGCTTACTTATCATTTACTACATTGTCATAAATAATCCTTGAAACTGTTGCCAGTGTTTCATCTGCAGATTTTTCATCCTCAATGCCCCGTGATAATAATACTACAACATACTTTCTGCCATCAGGCAAAAAAACGATTCCTGAATCATGTGAAATTTTAGTAATAGAGCCACTTTTCGTTGCCGTTTTTACATCTGGAGGAAGTTTGCCGGCAATTTTTTCTTTGAAATGCTGGTGCATTAAAATGTCGATCATCTCATCACACGCTTTTTTATTCACAGCAGTTCCATTGGCAATGTGTTCGAAAATTACCATAAGATCTGTTGCAGTAACGGTATTATTCAAACCCAAATCGTAAGCTTTATTATCTTCAACGCCACGCAAAACTTTTATGTCTTTTGCTCCAAGAGCATGCATCGTTTTATTTGCATTTTTTGCACCAACCAGATCAACAATAAGGTCTGTGGCGAAGTTGCTGCTTTCTGTAATCATCCGATAAAGCAAATCGCGAATCGGTAATTTTGTTCCTATTCTGCCGTACAAATCTTTTTCACTATCATTGGCAGAATCGAGCGAGAAAGGGCTGCCGTCCACGATACTTTTAAAATTATTTTCTATTAAAACAGAATCTGTGAGAGAAAATTTATGTTCTGCTGCCTGTTTAAATGTTTCTATTAAAATAGCAGTTTTCATTGTGCTTGCCGCATGAAAGCTCTCATGCGCATTCAATAAAAACTCCTCTCCTGTTGAAAGATTTTTGAAAGCAACAGCAAAAGTTCCGGTGGGTTGTTTTGCAAACTCTGCAACAATTTCTTTTCGCATTTGTGCCGTATCCATGCGCTGTACAGGATTAAAATTTTTCATCGCAACAAAAGAAAAGAAAAAGGTTAAAACAGAGATCATAAGAGTATTTTGTAGTGATAAAAGAGGTTTCCATTTTTAAACTAAATTCGTAAGCCATTAAAATAAAGTTTTAGAATAACATACATTAGTTGCATTCAATATTTCCCAGCTTGAAGAAGGATTCATTTTTTTCTACTAACGTTTTGAAATCATTCTTTAAGCATTTATCCAGCCTTTGTATACTATTCGATAAAATTTTTTAAGATGAAGGTATAATAAAAAACTTTTGACATTCGAAAAAAATCAGGCAAAATTGTTGTGGCAACTTTAAAAAAAAAATTATGTCAGAAAAAAAAGATGCCCGAAAAGAATTAATAGATTTTATTGATAAGAATGCCTTCGATGTCATCATTAATACTTCACCGGATAAATATAAAGGAAAAGACCGCGACGATTTTGAAGATGTATTAAAAAAGACGGAAAATGAAAAAAAGAAATTTCATGATGTTTATAAAACCGCCGATGATGTAAAGAAGAATTTCAACCAGGATGTAAATTCAGAGCCGGCACATAAACTTGATAAAACAATTAAGCATTTGGGATTGCCAACGTTACCGGAAATAAAAGACGGTTTTAAAAAGTTGTGTGATAAGCTGGGAGTATAAATTAAAGAAAAAGGCGAGATCGTAGAAATACCCATACTCAAAGTTACGAATAGTAAAAGCAAAAATAATATTAGTTTCCCATTTGTCCTTTTTTTGTCATTTCCAAACAAATTTTTTCAATTTCCCAACTTTATTTCCCAATTTC
>DATILZ010000046.1:0-8803 GCA_035475995.1 Hanamia sp.
TTTCTGCATGGAAAATAGATGCTCATCTGAACTTACAGTGCCTTTTTCCTCTTTACAAAAACGATTCAAATTGCTTTTATCAGGAAAAGTATGTTTAGTTTTGAGTATATGCATTATATTTTTCACAGCAGTAGCGTCACCATTTTTTACTAAGGGACAGGCTTTAATATTTAGCTATAGCTATGAAAATGTAACACGGAACAATGGTGGCGGAACTCTTGAAGCCGGCGATACCATTGAAGTACATGCGTTAGTAAAAGTAAATTTAAGAACTCAAAACTTTTATTATACAGATATAATCCCTACAGGAACTCAATTTGTAAATAACTCTTTAAAAATTGTTACCAACGAAGGAGCATTATTTCTCGGAACTTATACCGATGCTTCGGGTGATGATTTAGGTGCTTATGATGCAATAAATAAAAGAGTAAGAGTAAATTTAGGAACTGGTGCTCCTAATGTGAATATGTCTGCTTTTACATCAACTTTGGGTGGAACAGTTAATCCTGGTGATAAACCTAAATTTTACGGAACTACCTTGTTTATGGTTGCTTATCAACTTAAAATAACTGCCGCCTTTGGTAGTACTATTCAACTCAGGGGCAATTATTATTTTGATACAGCAAATTCAAAAGGAAATTATATAACCGCGAATTACCCCTTTAATTATGGACAAATTAAAATTATCCAAAACTCTGGCTTGTGTACTAATTTTTCAAGCGCCAGTTTTACTGCGGATAGCTCTTTTGGAAACGGCAATATTCAAAACAGAGCTCTTCCGGCGGTTGTTCCGGGATATACAAAAGTTAATCTTACAGCTGGTGCTCCGCAGGATGGGCTATATTCTATAGTAAATAATACAAGCCCCACACAAAAGACTTCAGATATCGGCCCTCATGTATCAAATCCCGACCGGGTATTTAATTTTTGGGATATTATTGGCGATCATACCGGCGCAACCGATCCTGCTGCAGGCAATCCACCTACGGCCAAAAATGCGGAGGGCGGTTATATGCTGGTTGTAAATGCCGCTTACCCAACAGGAGAGGCTTTTCGCCAAACGATTACAGATCTTTGCCCCAATACAAACTATGAATTTTCAGCCTGGGTAAGAAATATTTGTGGCTTTTGTGGACAGGATGCAAATGGTACTGGATCAAATTTGCCCGGTGTTTTACCAAATCTTGCCTTTGCTGTGAATGATGTGGATTATTACACGTCCGGTGATATCCCCTGGGACAAAACCTGGAAAAAAAGAGGATTCATGTATAAAACAGGTCCAAATGAAACCAGCTTTACCATTTCTATAAAAAATAATGCAGCAGGCGGCGGCGGAAACGATTGGGTACTTGATGATATTAAATTAGCTACCTGCTATCCAAACCTGATCATGAATCCCAATGATACGGCTGCTGCATGTTCAGGCTCTCCAATTTCTGTAACCGATACGGTAAAAAGCTATTTCAATAATTACAATTTTTATCGCTGGGAAAAAAGCTCTGACGGAATAAACTGGATTCCTTTAAACGGCGGAAGCACAAAGACACCGATATTTCAAAATGGACTATATCTATATTATGTTGATACCGTTTTCAAACCAAATCAAATTGATAGCGGCACTTTCCTCCGCTTAAAAGTAGCCACTTCTTTAGACAATCTTACAGATGGAAAATGCGCCGTAAACAACAGCCAGAAAGTTTTTTTAAAAGTTTATACTCCTAAAACGTGTCCGATCCTGGAAACAAGAATTTTGAGTTTTAATGCAGCCATTATAAATGAAGGTTCTTTATTGAAATGGGCTACTCAAAATGAAGATGGCATTAAAGAATATGAAATAGAAAAAAGCACTGATGGAATTCATTTTGCCAAAATAGGAAATATATATTCGATAAAGAACACAAACGAATCCAGCTATACATTTACAGATGCGCAAAATGTTTCGAATACTGTTTACTATCGTTTAAAATTGATAACTGTTGATAACGGCAATAAATATTCTAAGATTATTACGCTTTATAACCGGAATACTACTTTTAAAATAAGCGCTGTAAATCCATTTAAAAATGCCCTTAAGCTGGAAGTTTTTCTGCCTTCCGGCGGAAACATTGAATTTAATCTGTGTGATATTTATGGTAATGTGGTGAATCGGAAAATCATGCAGTTAGAAAAAGGTAATTCGCAATTAACATTTGATAATGTGTACAATTTACCGGCTGGCTTATATATTTTAAGAGCAGTTTTTAATGGCAGCGTTTTGCAGAATAAATTAATAAAAACAAATTAAAGGAAATCACCTTTTTGATTTTTGGCAGGATATTTTATAGTAATAAAAGAATAAATCAAAACCTTATTAAAAAAATGCATTTTTCCATTAGAAACAGAGCCAACAATTTTTTTCACAAGCTGGTGAAGAAATCTCTGTTTATATTTTATTATGGCGAATAAAAGAAACAAGTCAAGCATAGAAGCATAATCAATTTCTATCTTAACTGACAGCCGGGCAAGAAATAAAACGAATTCCTATTTTACAAAATCCTCTGGAGAAAGCAATTAATCTCAATTAATAGACAATTTTCCATTGATAATCTGAACCTGATTGCCATTCGCATCAGCTGCTGTTCCTGAAAATGTCATATCAATAATGTTACCTTCCACTGAAAGCACATTCACCATAAATTCTCCAACCTGTCGATTTGCAGAATATATCTGTGATCCATTCAAATCAGTATAAGATAGACTAGTTTGGAATTGAGAAGCGGAATAGGTGCCGGTTGTTAATGAATCTGCATATAGAAATAACAGGAAAGTTTGTTTGCCATCCCTGCTTTTGCCGGTAAAAGAATATTGATTAGGAGTTCCGCCATTTGTATGAAAATCGGTAACGTAACCCGAATAATTCGAACTCCCGCTCGTAAACTCCCAACTGCCTGTAGGTGCTGCCAATATTTCCGAACTGTATTCTTTAGCACACGAATTAAAAAGAACAGCAATCAAAAAAGTATAAAAAACGATCCTGAAAGTTTTCATGGTGCGGGTTTGAGAGTTGAGCATTTGCATTTTACTGAACGTGTATTCCATCATTTACAACTGCTTCTGTTTCTATCTTGTTTTCAATGGTAGAAGCATGCGACTTAAAAAATCTTTTTTGAAAGATAAAGATAGCAATGATTCCTGTAGAAATAGAAGCATCTGCTAAATTAAATATCGGACTGAAAAAATCAAAATCCTGACCGCCCCAGATTGGGAACCACGATGGAAATTGTGTGTGGATAATGGGAAAATAAAGCATGTCAACCACATTGCCATGCAAAAAACCGGCATAACCATGAGCAGGGAAAATATGCGCAACATTCATTGCAGCCATGCTGCTGCTTTCAAAAATGAGCCCATAAAACATACTGTCGATTAAATTCCCCAGCGCGCCGGCAAAAATTAAGGCAACACAAATAATAAAACCGGTATTGTATTTTTTTTCGACAATTCTTTTAATGTAAAAAACACCAAAAATGACGGCAGCCAGCCTGAATAAAGTAAGCGCCATTTTACCAAACTCGCCACCAAACTTCCATCCATAGGCCATTCCTTCGTTTTCAATAAAATACAGCTGGAACCAATGGCCGAGTACCGGATGCGATTCGCCTGCGTAGAAGTGGGTTTTTACATACATTTTCAGCAGCTGGTCGGCAATTACAATCAGGCAAATAATTAAAAAAACACTTCTCTTTTTCACTTAAAAAATTTAGTCGCAAAGATAATAAAATTGAATAAGGGCTTTTAATGCATTCGTTAATTATTCGCCAATCGAATTGTTATTTTCATTCGCCGGATATTTCGTTTTTAATTTAAAAAAATGTTTTTTGAAAACAAGAATGCAAATTACTCCAAGAGAAACGGAAGCATCGGCAATATTGAAAATATAGTTGAAAAAAGAGAATGGCCTGCCTCCCCAAAATGGAACCCAGTTTGCAACTTTATCCACATGAACCAACGGCAAATAAAGCATGTCCACTACATTTCCATGAAGAAATCCTGCATAACCTTTTTTTGGAAACAGGGTGGCAACTGCATAAGTATCAAAACTATTATTATCGAAGATCAAACCGTAAAACATGCTATCAAGCAAATTACCCAAAGCGCCTGCAAACACTAATGAAACACAAATTATATAACCCGGATGGTATTTTCTTTTGATAATTCTATTCAAATAAAAAACTCCGAAAATAACCGCTGCCAGGCGAAATAATGTAAGCACTATTTTGCCTAAACCTCCGCCGAGCTTCCAACCATAAGCCATTCCTTCATTTTCAATAAAATAAAGCCGGAACCAATTGCCCAATACCGGATGCGATTCGCCGGGATGGTAATGGGTTTTTACATAGATCTTCAACACCTGGTCAGCAATTACGATCAGGAAAATAATCAAAAAGGCGTTTCTCTTTTTCAAATAAAAAAATTATCGGTGAAGGTAAGATAAACTGATTTTAATGAAATTCTTTTGAGGATTGCCAGCTTTTGAAGGCCACAATCTTCAAAAGCATTCAGAAAAATTATCAATAAAAGTATATTTTTACAGCTTGCTGTTTATTTTATTTCCAATTTTGTTATTTGATAATTTTAATAAAAACCATAATCCAAATTTTAATTTATTATGTCGGTAAACATTGATCTTTCTGATTCCCTTGAGAAAATTCCTGTCGAGATTTTTAAAACCCCAAAAGATGGTTCACGTTATGTAGCTGAAGTTATTTCTGTATTGATAAAAGAAAAAAATGCGGAAGGCAAAAAGGCTGTAATCGGCCTTGCTACCGGATCTACGCCAAAATCATTGTATGCAGAACTTGTAAGAATGCACAACGAGGAAGGCCTTAGTTTTAAAAATGTGATCACTTTTAACCTGGATCAATATTACCCAATGGAAGCCGATGCGCTTAATAGCTATCATTATTTTATGCGCAAATATTTATTTGAGCAGACAGATATTGATCCGGAAAATTATTTTTTACCAAACGGAATGATTCCCAAGGATAAGATCAAAGAACATTGCGCAGATTATGAAAGAAAAATTGAAGAAGCCGGTGGAATAGATTTGCAGATTTTAGGAATTGGCGTGAACGGCCATATCGGTTTTAATGAACCTGGATCGCCGATGTACTCAAAAACACGTTTGATTTCCCTGGACAATTCTACGCGAATCGCAAATTCGCAGGAATTCGGAAACATGTCGGAGGTGCCGCGGATGGCGATTACTATGGGAATCAGCACGATCATGAAATCACGCCGGATCATTTTGATGGCCTGGGGAAAAACAAAAGCGCCAGTAATTCAAAAAGCTGTGGAAGGCAAGCCAACAGAAGAAATTCCGGCATCGCTTCTTCAGCATCACGATAATTGTTCTTTTGTTTTGGATGAATTCGCTGCATCTGACCTCACCAGGTTCAAATCCCCGTGGCTGACCGGCGAATGCGAATGGACTCCAAAAATTATCAAAAGCGCGGTTGTAAATATGGCGTTGCAATTGGACAAACCGGTTCTCAGCCTTACTGATCATGATTATAATGAAAATGGTTTAAGCGACCTGCTGGTAGAAAAAGGAAATGCTTATGAAATAAATCTCGAAGTGTATTATATGCTTCGCGATTCTATTACCGGCTGGCCGGGTGGAAAACCAAATGCCATAATGCCTAATCATCCTGAAAGAAGTGAGCCTTATCCAAAAACAGTTTTAATTTTTTCTCCACATCCGGATGATGATATTATCAGTATGGGCGGCACTTTCATGCGCTTGCACGACCAGGGCCATAATGTAAATGTAGCTTATCAAACCAGCGGAAACATTGCCGTTACCGATGAATTTGTTACCCGCTTTTTAGATTTTGCAGTGGGCTTTGAAAAAATATTTCATATTGATGATACGATCAGCAGAAAAGTATTCGAAACTTCTTCACAGTTTTTAAAAGACAAAAAGACAACCGAACAGGACAGCCCTGAAATCAGGGAAATAAAAGGATTGATTCGTCGTTGCGAAGCACGCGCTACCTGCAAATATGTTGGCTTAACAGATGATCAGATCCATTTTATGAATCTTCCTTTTTACGAAACGGGAACGATAGAAAAAAAGCCGATGGGCAAAGAAGACGTCGATATAACTGTGAAGCTTATGCGGAAATTAAAACCTCAATCCATTTTTTGCGCCGGCGACCTTGCCGATCCTCATGGAACCCACAAAGTTTGCCTGGATGTAGTTCTTGCTGCGCTTGATGTAATCAGAAATGAACCCGGTGGCGAATGGTTAAATGATTGCTACGTGTGGCTTTACAAAGGCGCGTGGGAAGAATGGGATATCAGTGAAATTGAAATGGCCGTGCCGATGAGTCCTGAACAGGTCCGCAAAAAACGTTACGGCATTTTTATCCATCAGTCACAAAAAGATTCTGTTCCTTTCCAGGGAAGCGATGAACGCGAATTCTGGCAAAGAGCTGAAGAAAGAAATGCAAATACCGCTGATTTATATGCCAGGCTTGGCCTTACAAAATACGCCGCTATGGAGGCCTTTGTAAGATTGAAAGATGCGAAAAAAGAATTTGGCGGAGAAGAACTGTAGAGAAGGAGTGGGAGTTGAGAGGAGTTTAGAGGGGTTAGAGGAGTTTAGAAAGGTTTAGATGAATAAACTAAATAAAATTCTATTTATTTCTGGTATTGCCAGCCTTATCCTTTTGATAACATTAAAATATTATTAGCGAATTTTTAATAACTGATAAGTAACACTCTAATCTTCCTCTAATACCTTTGGGCCGTCATGAGAAAGTTTCTTGCATTTATATTATTACTCTCTCACATGAATACATCCATGTTTTTTCCGCAGGTACCGGAGCAGGATGTATTTGACCGCAAAGGCAATCAACTGGATAATATTACCAGCATTGTGGAATGGGTAAGGGTAAAAACCGGGCTCGACCATACTGCAGACAATGAAAATGACAACAGAGCCCAAAACCTTCATCAGGTAAAAGATTTTCAATACACATTTGACCCAACAGCTTTTACAAAAAATATTGCCTGTTATTATCAGTTGCTGAACATACATTATGCGGAATACCGTTATTCAAAAATTCCTTCCGTCACTTACGACATTTTAATTCCGCCACCAAAGGCGTAAATCTTGGAAAGCATTTCTGCTTTATAAAATCACAAAAAATTTATTGCAAATTTTAATGGAACTGTTATACCCATAACTGTTCCATCATAATTATTCGTTTTTAAACAAACTGAAATGAAGAAGGTAATTCTATTCCTGCTATTCATTCTGTGTATGTGTAATTCATATTCACAGGATACATTATCCTACAAACAAGATACATTACGATTAACCCTGGTCCAAGCGGAAAGTATTTTTCTAAATAAAAACCTGGATCTGATCGCACAGAAATATAGTATTGATTCTGCTAAGGCTACGGTTATTACTGCCAAATTATACGATAACCCCGATTTCTCTTATTCCAATGCGTTTTATAATACAGAAACCCATCACTTTTTTGAACCCGAAATGTCTGCACAAATCTCACAACTGATCAGGCTTGCAGGCAAAAGAAATAAATCAATAGCGCTGGCACAATCGGGAATTAAAATCGCTGAATTTCAATTTTATGATCTTCTGCGCACTTTGAGATTTGTCTTGAGAAATGATTTCTATAATATTTATTTTCTGCAGCAATCCTCCAAATTATATCAGACAGAAATTAGTTCGCTGCAAAAAATCGTACCCGCTTTCGAAGACCAGGTAAAAAAAGGCTTTATGGCTCCTGTAGATGCTTTGAGAATTAAATCGCAACTCTATACCCTGCAGGCAGAATATGATAACCTTCAAACGAATATTAATAATATTCAGAGCGAATTGAAACTTTTGATGCGCGCTAATGCTTCTGATTTTATCCTTCCTGTTGCAGAAATTTCAAGCCTCAATGAAAGCGTTCTTTCGCAAAATAATTATCAAACTTTAATGGATTCAGCAATTGTAAACCGCCCCGACTTAAAAGTATTAAATGCCAATATTGATTTTAGTAATTATAATTTAAACTTACAAAAAGCTCTTGCCAAACCTGACATTACCATCAGCGCCAACTATGATCGCCTGGGAAGTTATGTTCCCAATTATAATGCCATCGGAATCTCCATTCCATTGCCATTCTTTAACCGGAACCAGGGAAATATTAAGAATGCCAAAATTGAGACTGAGGTAAATAAAGTTCAATACGAAAGCGGCCTGGAAAAAGTAAAGAGCGATGTAACAACGAGCTATATAACCGCATTACGTTCCGAAAAATTACTGATGGGATTTGATCCAACATTTGAAGAAAAGCTGAAAAATCTGATTGAGCAGGTAACCATCAATTTTCAAAAAAAGAACATCACCATTCTTCAATTTTTGGACTTCTATGATTCATACAAACAAAATGTTTTGCAAATGAATCAATTGAGATTTAATAAAATGAGCGCCCTGGAACAACTCAATTTTTCTATCGGTAAAATCATTTTCAATCAGTAAATAAACAAAAAAAGACAATTCTGCTTTATAAAAAATTAAACTTCCCTACCATGATCAAAATAAATATTTTCTCATTTTTAATAGCCGGCATTATTATTTTCTCCGGTTGCAAAACTGATTCTAAAAATACAGATGACAGGCAAAAATTTGTAATCTCGGATTCGTTATTAAGAACCATCCAGATGGACACCATTATACGATGTCCGCTTGTAAATGCTTTAACGCTTACCGGCAAAGTATCTTTTAATGAAGATAAAGTAG
>DATILZ010000047.1:0-4266 GCA_035475995.1 Hanamia sp.
GTAGTGATGATTATCAAACAACATAAAGCTTTGGGATTTTTTACAGGAATAGATTCTACAAAATTAAATCCAATGAGCAGGTCAGTTTCTGATACCATGCGCATGCCGGTTCAACCGAATAAAGCAATTGTTGGCAGCAATGCATTTTCGCATTCTTCAGGAATTCACCAGGATGGATTTTTAAAAGATACACTTACCTATGAAATCATCAGCCCGGAAGAAGTTGGCGCAGATAGTTCTAAAATAGTGCTTACAGCAAGAAGCGGTCGCAGCGCACTTGCTTATCGTTTTCAAAAATTAGGGTATGAATTTTACAGAAACGATGTAGATATTTTATATGACCGTTTTTTAAAAGTAGCTGACCATAAAAAGGTAGTGGAAGATGCAGACCTTTCTGAATTAGCTATCAGCTATCAGAAATCAGTTGTCAGCGTTTAACCAATTGCTGAAAGCTGAAGGCTGAAGGCTTACACCTGGTACTTAAAACCTAATACCTCACACCTATAAAAAATGAGTAAAACATTATTTGAAAAAATCTGGGATAAACATCTGGTAAAATCAATACCGGATGGACCGGACGTTATATATATTGATAAACATTTTATTCATGAAGTAACAAGCCCACAGGCTTTTTCAGGAATAGAAAAAAGAGGGCAACAACTTTTCAGACCATTGAAAACTGTTGCCACGGCGGATCATAACGTTCCTACAATTAACCAGCATCTTCCGATTGTTGAAGAATTAAGCAGGCTTCAGGTTCAAAAGCTAGTGGATAATTGCAAAAAACATCAAATTGAATTATATGGATTGGGACATCCATTCCAGGGAATTGTACATGTGATTGGACCGGAATTGGGAATCACCCAACCTGGAATGACGATCGTTTGCGGCGATAGCCACACTTCTACTCACGGCGCTTTTGGCTCTATTGCCTTTGGAATTGGAACCAGCGAAGTAGAAATGGTTTTTGCTTCGCAATGTATTTTGCAAAACAAGCCAAAAGTGATGCGCATTAATGTTGAAGGAACATTAAATAAAGGTGTCGTTTCAAAAGATATTATTCTTTACATTATTTCAAAGATCTCTGCAAGTGGCGCTACCGGCTACTTTGTAGAATATGCAGGCTCTGCAATGCGCGCACTTTCTATGGAAGCACGAATGACAATTTGTAACATGAGCATTGAAATGGGCGCCCGGGGCGGAATGATTGCACCGGATGAAACAACATTCCAATATATGAAGAACAGACTTTTTGCTCCGAAAGAAAATGAATGGGAAAGCAAGATCGAAGAATGGAAAAAATTGTACTCTGATGAAGATGCGGTTTTTGATAAAGAAATAAATATCCGGGCAGAAGATATTGAACCTATGATTACTTATGGAACAAATCCCGGACTTGGAATTACCATCAATGCAAATGTGCCAACTGTTGAAAGTATTACCGATGAAGGTGAAAGAAAAAACCTTATAAAAGCGCTTGAATATATGGGATTGAAAGCTGGGCAAAGTTTAAAAGGAATGCCGGTTCAAAATGTATTTATCGGAAGTTGCACCAATTCAAGAATTGAAGATTTACGTTTAGTGGCATCCGTTATAAAAGGAAGAAAGAAAAATGAAAACGTAAATGTGATGATTGTGCCAGGCTCACAACAAGTGGCTGCACAATTAACAGCAGAAGGCCTTGATGTTATTTTCAATGAAGCAGGATTTAAAATCAGGCAGGCTGGATGCAGCGCATGTTTGGGAATGAATGAAGATAAAGTTCCGGCAGGAGAATATTGTATTTCTACGAGCAACAGAAACTTTGAAGGCAGGCAAGGCGCCGGTTCACGAACTTTGCTGGCAAGTCCACTAACAGCGGCGGCGGCGGCAATTACAGGAGTTGTAACTGATGTGAGAGAATTTTTAAATTAAAAAAATGAAGCCATTAAAAAAAATACAAAGCACTTTTATTCCATTAAGGGAAGAGAATATTGATACTGATCAAATCATTCCTGCAAGATTTTTAAAAGCTACTACGCGTGAAGGATTTGGAAAAAATCTTTTTCGCGACTGGAGATATTATCATAACGATGAAGCACAACCGAAAATAGATTTTATTTTAAACAAACCGGAATACAAAGGTTCTATTTTGGTTGCAGGAAAGAACTTTGGTTGTGGTTCATCACGCGAACATGCAGCGTGGTCTTTGCTTGACTATGGTTTCAATGTAGTAGTGTCCAGTTTTTTTGCAGACATTTTTAAAAACAATGCTTTAAATAATGGAGTACTTCCCGTTCAGGTGAGCGATGAATTTTTACAAAAAATATTCGCGCTTGAAAATGGTTCTACTCTTTCTGTTGATCTGGAAAATCAAAGTATCACTATTGATGCAACCGGCGAACAGGAGAAATTTGATATAAATAATTATAAGAAAACCTGTTTATTGAATGGCTATGATGACATTGATTATTTGTTGAGCATTAAAGAAGACATTATTAATTTTGAAAAAACACTGGCATAAAATTTAAGAAACAAAAATGCAAAAACCATCTATCATAGTAAAAGACCTGGTTGTGAAAACACAAGGCAATACTGTGCTTGATGGAATTTCTTTTTCTCTTCTTCCAAATCAACATCTGGCAATCCTTGGAAATGCTGAAAGTGGTAAGACGATTTTAGCAAAAGCTATTGCTGGAAAAATATATTTCTCAGGAAATATTCTTACAGATTTCAAAAGTATAACAAGAACGCATACACCAATAGAATTAGTTGAACAACGTTATTCATTTAAAAACTTATCCGGAACTTCTGAATTTTATTATCAACAACGTTTTAATAGTTTTGATTCGACTGATGCGCCTACAATTTTCCAGGAATTAATAAAAAGAATTTCTAACAGTAAACAGATAAATAACATCAATTTTGTTTTAGAAGAATTAGAAATTTCACATTTGAAAAATGCTCCGCTGATTCAATTATCAAGCGGAGAACATAAAAGGTTTCAATTAGCAAAAGCATTGCTAAATCCGCCACAGTTGCTGCTTTTAGATAATCCTTATACCGGACTCGATATTTTAGTAAGAAAGAAATTAAATAAAATATTGAAAGATATTTCTGAGAAAGGCACACAAATTATTTTAATTCCCGGAACATTTCCAATCCCGGATTTTATTACACACATTGGCTTTCTTCAAAATAAAAAATTGGAATTCTTTGGAGAAAAAGAAAGGTTTTATGTGGTTGGTGAGGACACCAACCACGGCGACGACACTGCACCTTGGTCGGTGTCCTCACCGACCAATCATCTAGAGGACACCAACGGTGGGAATGAACCTTTTTATAACAAGAACCTTTTACCGTTTTCGAATGAATATTTTCAATTTGAAACAATAGTGGAAATGAAAAATATTCATTTGAATTATGGCGAACATATCATTCTGAAAAAAGTGAACTGGAAAATAGAACAGGGAGAAAAATGGTTATTAAAAGGACGCAACGGTGCAGGGAAATCTTCTTTGCTCAGCCTGATAACAGGCGATCATCCGCAGGCATATTCAAATGAGGTTTATTTATTTGGAACACGAAGGGGAAGCGGCGAAAGCATCTGGGATATCAAGCAAAAAACAGGATATATTTCTCCTGAATTACATGCTTATTTCGATAAAAATATCACCTGTTTCAATGCGATTGCTTCGGGATATTTTGACACAATTGGTTTGTTTAAAAAATTAAGTACAACACAATACAACAACATACTTCAGTGGTTGGATTTTTTACAACTTTCTCATGTGTCAAAAAAGCCATTGCATTCAGTTTCGACCGGTCTCCAACGGATGATCCTGCTTGCAAGAGCTCTGGTAAAAAATCCACCATTGTTAGTTTTGGATGAGCCATGCCAGGGACTTGATGAAAAACAAAGCCATCAGCTTGTTTCATTGATTGAGCACATTTGTAACGGCTCAAACAAAACTTTAATTTATGTAAGTCATGAAGAAAGTAACCTTCCGGAATGCATTGAAAAAGTGTTGCAATTAGAAAAAGGAGAACATAAAATTTATTCGCTTAAACAACAAACAGGACTTGCCGTAGCGTAATGAAAACAAATTATTTTAAACAGAAAAATAAATCCGCAGTGCGAAGAAAAAAATGAACAAGAACATAACCGTTATTCCGGGAGATGGCATAGGCCCGGAAGTAACCCGTGAAACTTTAAAAGTATTAAATGCAATTGGCGCAAAATTTCAACACCAATTTAATTTCACTCATTGCCTGATGGGAGGAATT
>DATILZ010000048.1:0-5683 GCA_035475995.1 Hanamia sp.
ATCCTGATGGCCCTTATGCCGCTGTGATTCCACTTTTTGTAAAAGCGATTATGAATCATACTTCTGCTTTTATAAATGGCGATGGCGAACAAACAAGAGATTTTACTTTCGTGGAAAATGCTGTTCAGGTCAATGTTAGAGGGATGCTCTCAACAAATGATGAAGCAAAAAATAAAGTGTATAATGTAGCAGTTGGAGAAAATTATTCCGTCAATTTTTTATACAATTTTATCAAAGAATATTTGCACAGTGATATAGAAGCTATTCATCGCCAGCCACGGGAAGGAGATATTCGTAATTCCCTTGCGGATATTTCTTTAGCAAAAGATTTATTAGGTTATAAACCTACAAGAAGATTTGAAGAAGGCTTAAAAGAAACGATTGAATATTTTAAAAGACTTTATTCTTAAAAGACTTTTTTTAAACCTCGTACATCAAAACATCCTACATCTAAAAAACATGGCTTTTATAAAAACAAACTTTCAAGGATTATTAGTTTTTGAACCAAAAGTATTTGAAGACAATCGTGGTTATTTCTTTGAAAGTTATAATCAGAAAATTTTTTCTGTTGAAGGTGTGGAAATCAATTTCGTTCAGGATAACCAGGCCAGGTCTTCATTTGGTGTTGTTCGCGGATTGCATTTTCAAAAAGATCCATTTGCACAAACAAAATTAATTCGTGTTTTGAGTGGTAAAATAATTGATGTCGCTGTTGATATCAGGAAAGGCTCTCCAACTTACGGACAGGCATATACGATTTTGTTATCAGCAGAAAATAAAAAACAACTTTTAATTCCAAAAGGCTTTGCGCATGGCTATTCTGTGATTAGTGAAACTGCTGAAGTGTTTTATAAATGCGATGAATTTTATCATAAAGAAAGTGAAGGTGGTATTTCATTATATGATCCTGCTTTGAAAATTGATTGGCAAATTCCCGCTGATAAAATGATCATTTCTGAAAAAGATAAACAATATGATTTGTTAGAAAATGTTGATTCTGCTTTTGTTTTTAAAAGCTAAAAAAGAAATTCACGTTATTTGGTTGTTAACTACATTTCTAAAATGAAACCATATTAAAATGCCGCAAATATTGGTAACAGGCGCAAACGGACAACTTGCAAATGAAATAAAAGTTCTGTCTTCTGGTTATCCTCAATATCAGTTTTTGTTTACGACAAAAGAAGAACTTCCCATTGAAAATAGAGAAGCTGTAAAATCATTTTTTACAAAAAATAAAATTGATTGTTGTATCAATTGCGCAGCTTACACAGCGGTTGACAAAGCAGAATCAGAAAAAGCAAAAGCATTTTTGATCAACGCAGATGCAGTAGGAGATCTTGCAAACCTTTGCAATATTCATCAGGTAAAATTCATTCACATTTCTACAGATTATGTTTATGATGGCAGTTCAAATATTCCCTTGAAAGAAGAAAGCAAAACCAGTCCAATAAATGTTTATGGAACATCAAAACTAAAAGGAGAGGAGCTGGCGATTGAAAGGAATCCAGCTGCATTAATCATCCGTACATCATGGGTTTATTCTTCTTTCGGAAATAATTTTGTAAAAACAATGCTTCGTTTATTCAAAGAAAAAGCTGAAATAAATGTTGTAGCGGATCAATATGGCTCACCAACTTATGCAGCAGATCTTGCCAGGGTAATTATGAAGTTTATGGAAGGAATGCAAGAAGGAAAACAGTTGTCAGGAATTTTCAATTATTGCAATGAAGGAATTATAAACTGGTATCAGTTTGCAGAAGAAATAAAATCTTTGGTAAATAGTAATTGTATCATAAATCCGATTCCCACTTCTTCTTATATAACTGCTGCAAAGCGGCCGGAATACTCTGTTTTAGATATTTCAAAAATTAAACAGATACTTCAAATTTCTATCCCGGATTGGAAAGATAGTTTGGAAAAATGTATCGGAATTTTAAATCCTGTTTAATGGTTTCGTGATTTTTTTGTTACCGTGAACGAAGAAATATTGATGTTTCCGGAGTCAGTTACATCTATTACCGCACATATAAAGACAGTTAAATCTTTACTTTTACCTCTATCTTTGCAGCTAAAATTCAGCCGCTTTGGATACAAAATTTCAATCAGAATATTTACCTTATTCACAGACAGGAAAGTTTAGCAAAATTGTTTTGGATTATATTGATGAAGCGTCTTCGCTCAAAGATTTTTATGAACATCCGGTAAATCTGGAAGGCATAAAATCAGCAATTGCTGAAAGGAAAAAATATAATACAAACCGTCAATTGTTAGCAGGTCAATTTACGATTCAATATAAAGAATTTGAATGTTGCAGCCTTGTAAAATCCAATATTGACGCACTTTTGCATGAAAATACTTTTACCATTTGTACAGCGCATCAGCCCAATATTTTTACCGGCCATCTTTATTTTATCTATAAAATTTTTCACACCATAAAACTGGCTGATTCTTTAAAGAAAGAATTACCGGAATGTCATTTTGTTCCGGTTTTTTTTATGGGAAGCGAGGATGCTGATTTGGAAGAATTGAATCATGTGGTAATCGATGGTGTAAAATATGAATGGGAAACCAAACAAACCGGCGCCGTTGGAAGAATGAAAGTAGATGATAATCTTATTAAATTAATAGAAAAAATTGCAGGAAGATTATCAGTTGAAAAGTTTGGAGAACCATTAATTGATTTATTAAAAAAATGTTTTGTAAAAAATTCGACCGTTGAAGAAGCGACCTTTTTATTTGTTCATAATCTGTTTCAGGATTATGGCTTATTAGTTCTTTTACCAGATAGCGCCGCTTTTAAAAAAGAAATGATTTCCATTTTTGAGGATGATATTTTTAATCATACTTCTTCAAAAATTGTAGAACAAACTTCTGAAAAATTATCTGAGCATTACAAGGCGCAGGCTTATCCGCGTGAGATCAATTTATTTTATTTAAAGGATAATTTAAGAAACCGGATTGTTCCGGTTAATGATCATTTTGCAGTTCATGATACAGATATTGTTTTTACAAAAGAAGAAATGAAAAATGAACTGCAAGCACATCCGGAGCGTTTCAGCCCGAATGTAATATTGCGGGGTTTATTCCAGGAAATAATTTTGCCAGATGTAGCATGGATTGGCGGTGGCGGTGAACTTGCTTATTGGCTACAGTTAAAAGATTTATTTAAAAATTATGTGGTTCCTTATCCTGTTTTAGTTTTAAGAAATTCTTTTTTAATCGTAGATGAAAAATATCAAAAATTATTACAGAAATTAAATCTTTATCCTATTAATCTTTTTAAAGGAAGAGAAGCATTGTTGAATGAAATTGTAAACAGGGAAAGCAAATTTGTTTTGAATTTAACCAAGGAAAAAAAGGAATTTGAGAATATTTATGACCACATTGAAGAACTTGTAAAGCGTATTGATTCTACGCTTTCAAAGCATATAGAAGCTTTGGAAACAAGACACGTAAAAGCTTTATCTGCTTTAGAAAAGAAAATGTTTCGTGCCGAAAAAAGAAAATTTAGCGATCAGAAAAATCAATTGAACAAAATATTTTCAACATTATTTCCCAATGATGGTTTACAGGAACGAACTGAAAACTTTATGCTTTTTTATTCCAAATGGGGAAATGACTTTTTTGAAATGTTGTATGAGGCTTCGCTTACATTGGAAGAGAAATTTTGTATAATTGAAACAAGCTGATTATTTGCTGCAAAGCTAATGCAGCCTGCATATAAAAAGTTGTTTGATAAATTTCCCACTTTCAATTTCCAGAAAAAGTAGATAATATCACATTTTTCCTCACTTGAAACTCTGCGTTATCAGTTACTTTTACCCACTTTTTAAAGGAAAAAAATTAATGGATCGAAAACAATTTTACCAGGATAGATTAGAAGAGTTACGGGCTCATTTAAAACGACTTCAACAAAGGAAATCTTCTTTCGCATGGCTTAGGCTCGGCGCTATTGTTGCCATCATCGCCGGGTTTTATTTTTTGTGGTCATTAGGAATAATATATGTAATCATTGCTTCTGTTTTATTGCTCTTTATTTTCGTGAGGCTTGTTTCTGCTGATTTAAAAAATCAATCCAGAATTGAACATACAAACCAACTCATCCGGATCAATGAAAATGAATTGAAGTTCCTGGATGGAAATTATTATGATTTCCCATCCGGTTCTGAACATATTCCTAAAGAACATCTTTATGCAAACGACCTTGATATTTTTGGACGCGCTTCTTTATTTCAATATCTTAACCGTACTACATCAGAGCCCGGGAGTGCCAGACTCGCAGCATATTTAAAATCAGCTGCTTCGATCGAAGATATTTTTGAACGGCAGGATTCGATAAAGGAACTATCGGTCAAAATACGATGGATACAGGATTTGCAATCTTTTGGTGCAAAAAATAAAATAACTTTTTCTACCAAAAACCGGCTGGAAAATTGGATGAAACAACCAAACGTTTTCTCAGCATTTAAGCCATGGAAATGGTTACGGTATTTACTTCCTGCAATTATTTTAACCGTTGTTATCTTATATATTTTTGACCTAGCAAGTGATACTATTTTTTATTTATCTCTTTTGATCTTTGCAGTGATTGCTTACCAGATCAATAAAGTAGTTGCACCCATTCATGAGCAACTATCAAAAGTTGCGGATGAATTAAGCACGTTTTCATCAAGCATCTTATCAATCGAAAATGAAAAATTTGAAAGCCCGTTACTTAGAAGATGGCAATCTGCTTTTTTTGATAAAAATAAAAAAGCATCTGCTGATATTTTGAAAATAAAAAAGATTTTGGATAAACTGGATCTTCGTTACAACCTTGTTTTATCATTGCCTTTGAATTGGTTGTTGCTATGGAATTTGCAACAGGTTCTGGATTTGGAAAAATGGAAAGAAAGTGAACAGAACAATATCAATGACTGGTTTGATACATTAGCAAATTTTGAAGCGCTAAACAGTTTTGGTATTTTATATTTTAATCAACCGGATTGGATATTTCCAACAATTAATACTGACTACTTTTCAATTGAAGGAAAAGAAATTGGCCATCCGCTGATACCAAAAGTAAAGAGAGTTGATAATTTTATAGATATTCCTTCAAACGCGGAGCTAATGCTGGTAACGGGTTCCAACATGGCTGGCAAAAGCACTTACCTCAGAAGTATTGGCGTAAACATTGTTTTAGCTATGTCTGGCGCGCCGGTTTGCGCAAAATCTTTTGCTGTTTCGCATGTTCAAATAATGAGCAGCATGCGCATTACAGATAATCTCGAAGAAAGTACTTCTACTTTTTATGCTGAATTAAAAAAATTAAAAACGATCATTGAAAAAGTGAATGCCGGCGAAAAAGTTTTTATTCTGCTGGATGAAATTCTTCGTGGCACCAATTCGCTTGACCGGCATACAGGATCAAAAGCATTAATAAAACAACTGATCAAAAAGAAAGCCGCCGCAATCATTGCTACACATGATCTTGAACTGGCTAATTTAAAAGAAGAATTTTCTCAGAATATTTTAAATTATCATTTTGACGTTCAGGTAAGCAATGATGAATTATATTTTGATTATCGTTTGAAACCAGGTGTTTGCAATAGTTTGAATGCTTCAATCTTAATGAAGAAAATTGGAATTGAAATTTAAATTAAGCACATTCGGAAATTACTTTTGGCACTGAACTTGACTCTTG
>DATILZ010000049.1:0-5945 GCA_035475995.1 Hanamia sp.
TCAGCCTGAATATTGAAAATTTGCCTGATTCAAAACGGCTGAGTCCGCCACGCAACTATTATGTAGTATGGATTGAAACAAGAAATAACGGAATAAAAAATCTTGGACGAATTGTAAGTTCAAGCAGTTTCCTCAGCAACAAAATGAAGGCTTCTTTAAACGCCGTTTCTCCCGTAAAACCTAAGAGAGTATTTATTACCGCCGAAAACAATGAATATGTCCGGTATCCGGGAAATATGGTAGTTCTGGATACGGGGAATTTTTAATTTTTACACCAAACGAACAAAAAAACTCTATTTCAATTCTAATGAAAATAATTAAGATGCTGCCTGTAAAATCGACGATTTGGATTGATATTTTTCGCTTGGACTATATACAAAAAGACAAGACCCATCTTTAATTGTTTCTATGATTGGTTTTGTATATTTTGGTGGCAAAGCAGGGCAACCCAAACTTCTTCCAATGTATCCAAGCGCTTTAATGGTTTTTTCACTTACATAATCTGCACAATGAATTACAATCGCACGACTTTCGGCATTGTCATTGATTCCCTTTTCTTCTCCTTCCAGTTTCAGTGAAAGACCGTGTTGGCCATTATATGTTTGTTTGGTAATGTAAAAACCAAGGCTGCTCATATTGCTTTCAGGTGCATTGGAAAAGCGGTTTGCAAATTCTTTTCCTGAATTCCTGCCATGAGCTACATAGGTATTAAAAAGTAATTTTAAGTTGGCCATATCCAAAACAAACAAACGCTTTTGAGTAGAAGGTAAACTAAAATCAACAATAGATAATATATTATCATTATTTAATTTGCCTGCAGAACGAAGAATATTGTATCCTTTAACACCCTCAATAAAAGCCTGTCTTGACAATCCCAAATCGTTCAGTTGTAAGCTATCATAGAGATGAAACTTTGTAAGATCAAGTTTTGTAGCAGCGGGTGCATTAACTTTAACGACAGTTTTGTTTACAGATGTTGTTACAGGTTTAAGCCTTGCAAACATAAAAGGAAACGGAATCAGGAAAATAAAAAGCAGCGATATGGACAAATACCGTTTCTGAAAGAATTTTTTCATTCGGATGTTTTATAGGTTTTCAGGTAGAGTAAAAAGGGCTTTAAAAAACGGATTTTTATTTCTTAAAGACGAATGCAAAAATAACGAATTATCCCCTTTTTAAAGTGGCGGAAAAGCAGTAAATACGCGGTTTTGCAGTTCTTTTAACAGAAAAAAAAACTAAAAGTTTTTTGTCTTTCTTTAAAAACTCAATTTTTAGAAATTTATTGTATTTATTATTTTAAAAACTGTTTTCTGGCTAAAATTCTGATCCAACAACTTGGTTATATTTGTAAGAATTTATAGAAAGTATAAACGAAATATCATTACTAATTCCAGTTCCATATTAAATAACCCGATTGAATATTTGAAAGGTGTTGGCCCCTTTCGTGCTGATATTTTGAAGAAAGAAGCAGGCATTCACACTTTTAAAGACCTCCTTGAATATTTTCCATTCAGGCATATCGATCGCACTCAAATAACTCCTATTAGCAAAATAAATGTTGAAACAGATTATGTGCAGGTAAAAGGCAAAATAACTTCAGTAGAAATATTAGGGGAAAATCGTGGAAGACGGCTGGTAGCCACACTTTATGATGGAACGGGTGAATTGGAACTTGTATGGTTTCAGGGAATAAACTGGATAGAAAAAACGCTTCATACCGGCGCATCATTTTTAGTTTTTGGGAAAGCCGGTTTTTTTATGAATTCGCCTCAGATCACACATCCTGAAATGGATTTGCTGTCAGAGGCAAATAAGAATGCAAAAAGCTTTTTGGAACCTATCTATCCCTCAACAGAAAAATTAAAAGCAAAAAGCATGGGAGGAAGGCAAATGGGAAGCCTTACCTATACCCTTTTGCAAATGCTTTCCGAAAAAGATATTCCGGAAAATATTCCGGCAGACATTTTAGAAAAATTCCGGCTTGTAAGAAGATTTGATGCTTATAAAAATATTCATTTTCCTGTTTCAGCAAATGATTATCAAAATGCGGTGAAACGGCTAAAATTTGAAGAGCTTTTTATATCGCAATTACGGATGGGTCTGATAAGATTTAAACGAAATACTTTTTCTAAAGGATTAAATTTTTCTAAAGTTGGCAATCTTTTCAATGATTTTTATAACCATCACCTGCCTTTTGAATTGACTGGCGCACAAAAAAGAGTTTTAAAAGAAATCCGTAAAGACCTCGGAAGCGGCAAACAGATGAACCGGCTTTTGCAGGGGGATGTAGGAAGCGGAAAAACAATGGTAGCGCTAATGGCAATGCTGATTGCAGCAGATAATAATTATCAGAGTTGCTTTATGGCGCCTACCGAAATATTGGCACGTCAGCATTTTGAAAGTCTGAAATCGATGCTCGCTGACATTCCGCTAAAAATCGGAATTCTTACCGGTTCATCTACCACTAAAGAAAAGCGAGAAGTTTTAAAAGCAACCCGGGAAGGAGAAATTACGTTATTAACCGGAACTCATGCATTGATTGAAGATACGGTTCAGTTTAAAAATCTCGGCTTGGCGATCGTGGATGAACAGCATCGTTTTGGGGTAGCTCAAAGAGCTAAACTTTGGGATAAAAATGAAATTAATCCACATATTCTTGTAATGACAGCAACGCCAATACCACGCACACTTGCTTTGACGGCGTACGGCGATTTGGATTACAGCATCATGGATGAAATGCCACCGGGACGAATTCCAATTACAACGGTTCACCGCATGGAATATGCGCGGCCTCAGGTAATGAACTTTATTAAATCAGAAATAAAACGTGGGCGACAGGCTTATATCATTTATCCGTTGATAGAAGAATCTGCCAAGCTTGACTTTGAAGATTTGATGCGGGGTTATGAAGAAGTAAAAGCTTATTTTCCCGAACCACAATATTATATCAGCATGGTTCATGGCCGTCAAAAATCTATAGAAAAACAAACTAACATGAACCGGTTTGTGCAGGGCGATACACAAATTCTGGTATCAACAACGGTGATTGAAGTTGGGGTAAATGTTCCCAATGCGAGTGTGATGGTAATAGAAAGCGCGGAAAAATTTGGACTTCCTCAATTGCATCAGTTGCGTGGAAGAGTAGGACGCGGAAATGAAAAAAGTTATTGTATTCTTTCTACTAAAGTTAAACTAAGCGCTGATGCAAAACAACGTTTGAAAATTATGTGCGACACCAACGATGGCTTTAAAATTGCTGAGAAAGATTTGGAAATTCGTGGTCCTGGTGATATTGAAGGAACGCGTCAAAGTGGATTGCTGAATTTTAAATTAGCCAACATTATTGAAGATAGAAAAATTGTGGAAGCTGCAAGATTAACTGCTGAAAAAATCATTCATGAGGATGCAAAATTATCTACTCCTCAAAACGCCTGCCTTAGAGAATTTATGGAAAGTGAGAAAGGAAAAACTGCCTGGAGTAAAATATCATAGAGACTTCTTTTAAAGTGTTATGTTAAGAACCTATTAAAACAAAGTTGAAAAGATGAATTTGAAATTGTTGTTCTAATTGTTTCGTAAATTTATTCTTCAGATTTTATTTTACTATTTTGCTTACTATCCGAAATATTTTCATTTTCATTCATGATAAAATTATTTTTTTTGAAAATCTTAAAAAAATCTTCTTATTGCCTTTTTCTCCTGATTACATTTTTTGTCTCAGAAAACTTATTTGCACAGGTAGAGTTTGTTGAGAATAAAGGACAGTGGGATCAGAAAGTAAAGTATATGAGTGAGGCAGGGAGCGGTTCTTTTTATTTAACTGAAAAAGGATTCACCATCGCACAATATAATCCTGATGATATAGAAAAAATAAAACTAGAGCGGCATGGTATGGATTCTTCCGGAAAAGTTGGTAGAAAAACACAGAATGAAATCATTCGCAGCCATGCTTATTCAGTAGAATTCTTGAATGCACAAAATCCTGAAATCAATCCTGATAAACCGGTACCTTCTGTAAATAATTATTTTATTGGAAATGATAAAAGCAAATGGGCTTCGGGTTGCAAAATTTACCTGGGAGTTACATATAAGAATATGTATCCGGGGATAGATTTGCGTTATTATACGGATGCTGCCGGTAATTTGAAATATGACTTCATCATTAATCCCGGAGCCAGGATCAGCGATATTGCCATGAAATATTCAGGCGCAAAAAAACTATCTGTAAAAAACCGTGAGCTGAATGTAGCTACTTCACTTGGCGTTAGTAAAGAATTAAAGCCATATACTTACCAGGTAATTGATAATCAGAAAAAGGAACTGGATTGCCGGTATGTGATAAAAGGAGATGTAGTTAGCTTTAAAGTAAAAGATTATTCTCCCGATCAAACATTGATCATTGATCCCACATTAATATTTTTTAGTTATTCCGGAAGCACGGCAGACAACTGGGGATTTACTGCTACTTATGGCCCTGATGGCAGCTTTTATGGTGGAGGTATCGCTTTTGGAAATGGTTTTCCGGCTTCCAATGGAGCTTATGATAAAACTTTCAATGGAAGTTTCGATATCGCCCTTATAAAACTTACGCCTGATGGCAGAAATCGCGTATATGCTACTTACATTGGTGGAAGTGGTGAAGAACAACCGCACAGCCTCATTGTAGATGCACAGGGAAGTCTCACTCTTGCCGGAAGGTCCAATTCATCTAATTACCCTACAACAGCCACATATGGAACGCTGGGAGGCTATGATATTGTTGTTACTAAATTAGATGCCAACGGCGGAAACCTTATTGGTTCAATGAAAATAGGCGGTACAGCCAACGACGGAGTTAATATTGCTGACGAAAGCAGCGGATCCGGAACCAATTCATTGAAAAGGAATTATGGCGATGATGCAAGAAGCGAGGTTCTGCTGGATGCATCCAATAATATTTATGTAGCATCCTGCACAGCTTCATCTGATTTTCCGGTTACTTCCGGAGCCTACCAAAGCAAAAACGCGGGAATGCAGGATGCAGTGGTTCTTAAATTGGATCCTACATGCAACAAAGTTTTGTTCAGTACTTTGCTTGGAGGAAAAGACAATGATGCCGCTTATGTTTTAGGATTGGGGAACAATGGGAATGTTTATGTGGCCGGTGGTACAGCCAGCAGCAATATGAATGGAATTTCAACATCAGGTGTCGTAAATTCTACTTTTCAGGGAGGGGTGTGTGATGGTTTTATTGTTGAGCTAAATAATACCGGCACTTCTGTAATCCGCGGCACCTATATTGGAACAGCGCAGGCTGATCAGATATATGGAATTGATACTGATAAATTTGGGTTTATTTATGTAATGGGAACATCCGAAGGCAACATGCCCGTTATAAATGCTTCTTATTTCAATTCCGGAGCCAAACAGTTTATTACTAAATTAAAACCCGATTTGAGTGCTGTAGTATATCAGACGGTTTTTGGATCAACCAACGCCACATATCCCAATTTATCACCTACCGCTTTTTTAGTAGATCGCTGTGAAAATGTATATGCTTCAGGATGGGGAGGCAAATCTAATACCGGAACCGGTTTTCAAACCGCTACAACCAAAGGGATGCCTACTACTCCCAATGCAGTAAAACCACAAACAGATGCATCCGGTAGTGATTTTTATTTTATTGTTTTGCGCAAGAATGTAGATTCATTATTGTATGGAACTTTTTACGGGCAACAGGATCCGCCCGGCCGTACAGCTCCAATTACATTCGGTGATCATGTGGATGGTGGAACAAGCCGCTTTGACCGAAATGGCGTAATCTACCAGGCGATGTGTGCTAATTGCTATAAGAGCGTCGCTTTTCCCGGCACTCCGGGAGCCTGGTCAAAAAGCAATCAATCACAAGGGCAAAATGGATCCTGCAACCTCGGAATGCTAAAGATCGAAATGGATTTTTCAGGCGT
>DATILZ010000050.1:0-2492 GCA_035475995.1 Hanamia sp.
AATAATGGAACCACGCGAATAACCAACCACACTGTATTTATTTATCTTTAAAAAACTGATCAGTCCCATTATATCTTTTGCTTCTGCATCATTTGCATAAGACGCGGTGTCATGCGGCTTATCAGACTTTCCATTGCCACGCAAATCCAATAGAATTACCTTATATCCTGCATTTAGCAAATCTTTATATAAAGCCGCACCTTTCCATGAATTACTGTTTACAATAAATCCGTGAACAAGCAATACAGGCTTGCCTTTTCCCCGGACTTCATAATAAATTTTTACACCATCAAACGAAGTATAATATGCTGAATTTATGGGAAACTGCGTATCTAAAGAAGTTTGGGCTTTTGAATGATTCATAAAAAAGCAAAACGATAATAGTAAAATCAGTCGCATGGAAAAATTGTTTTGATAAAGATATTTGAATTTGTTTTTAAGATTGCCAACTTTTCAAAAGTTGGCAGCCTTCAGAACGAAAGAATTATTTATTTTTCCATTTCAAAATAAATTTATGAGCAAAGGAAGACTGGAAGCTTTTAGTGATGGCGTTTTTGCCATTCTCATAACTATCATGGTTTTGGAATTGCATGCGCCGGAAGGAAATACTTTTGAAGCGCTGAAACCCTTGCTGCCAAAGTTTATCAGCTACGTTCTTAGCTTTATTTATCTCGGGATTTACTGGAACAATCATCATCATATGTTCCAGGTAGTGCAGCATGTAAACGGCAAAGTTTTGTGGAGAAATATCTTTTTACTTTTTTGTCTTTCACTGGTTCCTTTTGTTACCGCCTGGATGGGCGAAAATCATTTCAGCCCATCCACTGTTGCATTATATGGGATTATTTTATTTATGGCTGGTATGGCTTATTATTTTCTGTTGCATTCATTGATCAGGATCCATGGAACAGATTCTTTGCTGGCTACCTCTATAGGCAATGATTTTAAAGGAATCATTTCGGTTGTTATTTATGCAGTAGGCATCATCCTTACTTTTATTAATTCATGGATCAGTCTTGCACTTTATTGCTGTGTTGCTATTATCTGGTTTATTCCTGATAAAAGAATTGAAAAACGAATTGAATAAACACAAAAAAAAAGCTGATTATCCACGGTTTTTTAAATCATTGAGCTTGTAATTTTTTTTTAGGAAAATGATTAGTATTCGCTTCCGGCTTTCTTTTCGGACGCTTTATTTAGCCTGAAATCACAAAGAGGAAAGATATAGTTATATCACTTTCAAATAAAACAACTGTGAAGTATCAATCAGCGGCTGATTTTCGGAAACAGAGAATCCAGTTATTTGTTTCCTGACTCAAGGGGAAAGCCGGCTTTACTGTCACCGCATCTATTAGAATTCATTTTATTGAAAAAGTAATTGAATAAATTAATAAATCTTATTTACATTTATTCCGTTACAATTTTTAAACATTTATAATGATAGCTTTCAAACAAATCCTGTTCGGTTCTCTTCTTATCACAACCGCCTGTAATCAGCATCAGCCGCAAACTTCAAGAGCAAATTCTTATGAAAATGCAACCATCAATTTTTCTCTTGAAGGAAAAATCCCGGTTGTTTATACCACCGCCGAAAAAACAAAAGAAAGGATCAGCCTGTCAGATAAACTGACTTTTGAAAATCATCCGCAGCCCCTGGAAACCGATGTTTGCATCTTTGTAGATCCGACACATCAGTTTCAAACCATCACTGGTTTTGGTGGCGCAATAGTAGATGCTTCTGCAGAAACTTTTGCAAAAATGCCTAAAGAAAAACAGGATGAAATTCTGAAAGCGTATTACGATACCACAGATGGCATTGGTTATAATATGGTTCGTACCAATATCAATAGTTGCGATTTTTCCAGCGATTCATATACTTATATCCAGGATTATGACAGCTCATTAAATTCTTTTTCGGTAAAACATGATGAACAATACCGCATTCCGTTATTAAAAAAAGTGAATGAAAAACTGAATGGAAAAATGCTCCTTTTTGCAACCCCCTGGAGCCCGCCAGCATGGATGAAATCCAATAATGACATGCTTCACGGCGGAATTTTGAAGAAAGAATATTATCAGCTTTGGGCAAATTATTTTGTTAAATTTATACACGCTTATGAAAATGAAGGCCTTCCAATCTGGGGCGTTTCTTCACAAAATGAACCGATGGCTACACAGCGTTGGGAATCATGCATTTTTACCGCTGATGCCGAACGCGATTTTGTGAAAAATAACTTAGGACCTACGCTTAAAAAAAATAATCTGAAAGACATAAAAATTATTGGTTGGGATCACAACCGCGACCTCATTTATCAACGCGCAAGTGTTTTATTAAATGATCCGGAAGCGGCAAAATATTTCTGGGCAATTGGTTTTCACTGGTACGAAACCTGGACAAAATCTACTCCCCTTTTTGACAATGTAAAACGTGTTCAGGAAGCTTTTCCAAATATCAATCTCATGTTTACAGAAGGTTGTAAAGAAAAATTTGA
>DATILZ010000051.1:0-1927 GCA_035475995.1 Hanamia sp.
TTCGCTTCCACAAAAAACAAGCGTTTGCCACCCGGCAACCGGAAAGAATAATCAGGCGCTTTGGTGGCGCTCCCAATCTTTATTTTGTCTTCATGGATCACTTCGCGGTAAGCCTCTGCATTCCCTTGAGAATTGTTCATATCCCAACCCAAAGCTTTAAAGAAAGGATCAATAAAATCTTTACGTGTCAGCGTTTCATTGTAATCACTTTTTTTATAAGAAGGCAATTGTTCTGAAAAACGTTCTACCAGCGCAGAGATTTGTGAGTAGGCTTCTTCTTTTGTTGACATGCAGTTAGCTTCAAATTTTAAAAGAAATATGATTGGATACGTTTTAAATAACAATAGCAATCAGTTATCTCACAAAGTAAGAAATAAATGATTCAATAATTACGCTGCAAATTATTTTTTCCCATTCTTATACTTTCATCAGCTAGGAACATTGAAGCTTTTTCAAATACTGGGAAACCGATCTCAAAGCTGCTGGTCCATTGTAGTATAATGCCCCGAAGCCGGAAGGTGGTTTTTTGTACTATTCGAAAAAGACAACAATCATAAATCCACCATCATTATTAATGTAAACCCTCCCGAATGTTTATAACAAAAAAACTTCCGCATTCATTGCGGAAGCTTAAAAATTTCTTTTTAGGGTGTATAGTTTTTCGCGGATAACTGGAAGCCATTTTACAGGCGTGGTTTCATTGGAATAATAAGTTATTTACAGGTATTGGATAAAAAAAATAAGAAGTTGACTGAGATCGGATTTTATTGGTTTTTCCTGGATTGGGATCCCGATAATTATCGGGAGGTATTTTTCAATGGATTTGGTCCCGAATTTTCGGGATGATTAATGTTTGCTGAACATCAATCAACTTCTGGTGCAAAGATATGGCTGCCACCTGCGCTGCACAAGAGCAGTACTGCTCTTTTATTGCCGTATGGTAATTACGGTGTCAATAGTATATAAACGAAGACGGAATGTATAATTACCACCCATTTAGCGAGAGAAGGGTAGGGGTGGTTTTGTTACACTTGTATTTCTGCCCGATATAATTCGCTTCTTATTCGGTTGTTATTCGGTTGTTATTCGCTCTCTGGAAGCGAATAACAACCGATATAAATCTGTTTGAAAAGCGGTGCTGATTAAAAGAAAGCCACCATCAAAGCTGGCTATTTTCTCTGGCGGGATATATTTGACTCATGTTAAACTTACAAGAGGCACATTCACCTCAAATTTTAGAAGTATATAATTTAAGGGATTTTTATCAGGAGTAATTTCTTTCGTTCAAAATGAGGATCGAATACACTACTTAAATCATTTAAATTGTAGATTTGGTAGCTCAATTGCAATTATTTTTTATAATTATTTTTTTAAAATTAAATTTAAATAGCACCATATGAAGAGGTTCTTAATTTTCCTGCTACTGTTAGTTTATTCTGCAAGTACCTGCAAGGTAAATGCCCAGTCAACTACTTCAAAAAAAGAAAACGAAAAATGGTTTAGGCAAAAGGAATGGCTTGGCGGGTTAGAATTACAGCCACATCCGTCTACCGATGTGCAGGAATTTGCGCGTCAATATCATGCGAATAAAAAATATTGGGATGAAGCTTTTGCATTTTTAAAAAACCACGACCTGTCGAAACTGCCTCCTGGAAAATACCCAATTGACGGCGACAATGTCTATGCTTCAGTTACGGAAGATCCTACCAAAGATTATGACAAGTCAGCTTGGGAATCACACCGTAAATACGTTGATCTTCAATATGTGATTTCAGGCCAAGAGAAAATCGGTGTTTCGCCTGTTGCAAATGTAAAAGTAACTGAACCTTACAATGAGAATAAAGATGTGGCACATTACAGTGGCCCAGGCAAAATTTACGACGCCAGGCCCGGCACTTTTTTCCTGTTCTTTCCCGGCACTGCACAC
>DATILZ010000052.1:0-4452 GCA_035475995.1 Hanamia sp.
ATTGAGAATGATAAGTAAGAATTGGAATGTTAGGCCAAACTTTTTTATGATGAAAATTTGCAAATAAAATGCAAGATGTCCACTGTCCATTCTCAATTATCAATTAAATAAATGAAACAGTTTATTGCATTTGTACGAAAGGAATTCTATCACGTTCTGCGCGATAAAAGGACGCTGCTTATTCTGTTTGGAATGCCTGTAATGCAGATTCTCATCTTTGGATTTGCGCTTACAAACGAAGTAAAAAATGCAAAAATATTAGTGGTTGATAATGCTAAAGATATTTCATCACAGAAAATAATATCAGAAATTGCCGCGAGTAAATACTTTAAAATAGAAAGGGTTATCAGTGATAACAAGCAGATAGAACCGGCTTTTAAAAAAGGTATCATTCATGTTGCCATTGTTTTTCCTGCCAATTTCAACCAGGATTTAACGCATCTGAATAAAGCGCAAATTCAAATTATTGCTGATGCTTCTGACCCAAATCTTGCTACGACATTAACCAATTATCTTTCGGCTATTATACAGGATTATCAATCTGGTTTGAATAAAATATTTTCGCCGCCTCTTCAAATTATTCCTGATGTCAGAATGCTCTACAATCCAGAATTGAAGGGCGCTCCCAACTTTGTACCTGGTGTAATGGCACTGGTACTTATGTTGGTTTGTGTATTGATGACGGCGATTTCTATTGTAAAAGAAAAAGAAACGGGCACAATGGAAATATTGCTGGTATCGCCTTTCAAACCTGTTTTGGTGATATTGGCAAAAGCAGTTCCCTATTTATTATTATCATTGATAAACTTATCGTCCATTCTTCTGCTGAGTGTTTATGTTTTGGGAGTTCCCATCAATGGAAGTCTGTTATTATTATTTGCCGAAAGCACTTTATTTATCATTACCTGCCTCACGCTTGGCATTTTTATTTCTATCAAAACAAATACACAACAGGCCGCAATGCTGGTATCATTAATGGGAATGCTATTGCCAACGGTACTCTTTAGTGGCTTCATGTTTCCAATTGAAAATATGCCTGTTGCCTTACAAATTTTTTCAAATATTGTTCCTTCCAAATGGTACTATATTATTGTAAAATCAATCATGATTAAAGGTGTTGGATTTTCCGTAATCTGGAAAGAGACTTTGATACTTGCAGGTATTATGCTTGTTTTATTTTTTTTGAGTTTAAAAAGTTTTAAAATCAGGATGCAATGAGGACGATTAAATTTTTACTGCGAAAAGAATTTAAACAAATATTCCGCAACCGGACGATTCTCGTTATGATTATGGTAATGCCGGTAATGCAATTATTGATTTTGCCGTTGGCCGCCAATTATGAAGTGAAAGACATTAATTTGTCTGTGGTTGACCATGACCATTCTTCATTTTCTGAAAAATTAATTACAAAAATTACTACCTCCGGATATTTCAGATTGCAGGAATATAATGCTTCATTCAAAGATGCTTTTCAATTAATAGAATCTGATAAAGCAGACTTAATTTTAGAAATTCCCGAAGGATTTGAACGAAATCTAGTACGGGAAAACCATCAAAAACTTTTTATTGCCGTCAATGCCATCAATGGAACGAAAGCCGGTCTGGGCGGGGCTTACTTAACCCAGATTATTGGAAATTTCAATAATGATACCCGCTTGGAATGGCAACAGGGGAATACAAATGTCTCAATTCCCAAAATGGAAATTACCTCTTCAAATTGGTTCAATCCCTTTTTGAATTATAATATTTTTATGGTGCCTGGTATCCTGGCAATTTTAGTAACGATGGTAGGCGGATTTCTCACTGCTTTGAATATTGTAAAAGAAAAGGAAGTAGGTACGATTGAACAAATAAATGTAACACCAATAAAAAAACAATATTTTATTTTGGGTAAATTAATTCCATTCTGGATTTTGGGCAATGTGGTTTTCTCTATTGGCTTACTAATCAGCTGGCTCATTTATCGCATTGTTCCCTTGGGAAATATTTTCGTTTTATATGGATTCATCTGGTTGTTCCTGTTAGCCGTTCTTGGTTTTGGGTTGCTCATTTCCACCTATTCCGATACGCAGCAGCAAGCAATGCTCATTATGTTTTTCTTTATGATGATTTTCATTTTAATGGGTGGATTATTTACGCCAATAGATAGCATGCCGGACTGGGCTAAAGTAATTGCACGGTTCAATCCATTAAGCTATATGATTGATGTAATGCGAATGGTAGTTTTAAAAGGCAGTGGTTGGAAAGATATTCTACCGCAATTATCTAAAATAGCTTTGTTTGCAGTAGTACTAAATACATGGGCAATTTTAAATTATAGAAAAACTGCTTAAAAGATAAGTGTATGAAATGGAATTTTGTAAGACAGTAAACGAAGAAATAAATGGAATTCGTGTTTTGGTTTTCAGATAAAACTACATCGTGAAAAATCCATACATTTATCCTGTTATGCAAGAAAGTAATTTTACCATTCAAACGAATTCCGGGCTTTATACAGATATGTATGAATTGACTATGGCCGAAGCATATTTCAAAGAAAAAAAACAAGATGAGCACGCTTGTTTTGACTATTTTTTTAGAAAATTACCATTCGCCGGAGGTTATGTAATTTTTTGTGGCCTGGGCGAATTACTGCCTGTTATTGAAACGCTTCATTTTAGTTCGGATGAAATCAATTGGTTAAATAAACAAGGATACAATAAAGAATTTTTATCGTGGCTGGAAGCGTTTCGTTTTAAAGGAACGATTCGCTCCATGCAGGAGGGAGAAATTGCATTTCCACTGGAACCTTTGCTGGAAGTGGAAGGCGGCCTTGCTGAAGTACAAATCATAGAAACCTTATTATTAAATTACTTGAATTTCCAATCGCTGATTGCCACAAAAGCTGCAAGAATGCGCTTTGCTGCAGGCGACCGGCATTTAAGCGAATTCGGTTTAAGAAGAGCGCAGGCTCTCGGTGGAATTTCTGCGAGCCGTGCAGCAATTGCCGGCGGGTTTGACAGCACTTCAAATATGTATTCTGCAAAAAGATATGATATAAAAGCGGTAGGCACGATGGCACATTCTTTCATCCAAAGCCAGGAAAATGAAATCACCGCTTTTAGAAAATTTGCAGAAGCTGAACCGCATAATTGCACGTTGTTGGTAGATACTTATGACACTTTAAAAAGCGGAATTCCAAATGCCATAAAAGTTGCGATAGAAATGAAAGAAAAAGGCCATCATCTTCAGGCAATCAGGCTGGATAGCGGCGACCTTGCCTATCTTTCAAAAAGAGGCCGCAAAATGCTGGATGATGCCGGTTTTGAGGATGTTCAAATTGTTGTTTCAAATCAACTGGATGAATACTTAATCAAAAGCTTGCTGGAACAAAAAGCGCCGATAGATTCTTTTGGTGTTGGTACAAGTCTGGCAACAGGACAGCCTGATGCAGCACTTGATGGGGTTTACAAATTAAGCGAAATAAATGGCGAACCGAAAATTAAATTGTCTGAAAATATTCAGAAAGTAACCTTGCCAGGACGCAAACAAGTATATCGTTTTTGCGACGAAAATGGTTTCTTTATTGCTGATGCGATTGCGCTTGAAAAAGATGCGGTTCCTCATAAAATGATTCATCCTTTTGATGCGGAAAAAAGCAAAGAGCTTGATGTGCAAATGGCTCTCCCATTATTGAATAAAATCATGGAAAACGGGCGTTCGTTGTTGAAAGAATATGAGCCAAAAGATGTGGCCGCTTATGTGCAAAAAAGAATGCATCAATTGCCTGATGAACACAAGCGTTTTAATAATCCGCATATTTACAAAGTCGGTATCAGCGAGTCTTTGCAGCAGTTGAGAAGTGATTTGAGGAAGAAATATAAGGTGTGAATTATTAGATTATTGAATTATTGGGTGAATAAGATTTGAAGTTATTTCTTTGTTTACTGGCTTTGCATACTTAAACTACTTCTCCTTCCAAATCATAATCGTAAGCCTTTGTAATTCTTACATTTACAAAATCGCCCGGATTTAATTTTGAAGACGAATTTACAATGACTTCATTATCCACTTCCACACTGTCAAATTCTGTACGGCCAAGATATTTTCCGGCTTCTTTTTTATCAACAATTACTTTGAGGGTTTTTCCAATTTTTTCTTCATTTTTCCGGTAAGAAATCTCCTGTTGTATATCCATAATTTCCTGTGCCCTGCGTTCTTTTTCTTCTTCCGGAATATCATTCTCTAAAGAATATGCGGAAGTGTTTTCTTCATGCGAATATGTAAAAATTCCTACCCGGTCGAATTCCATTTTTTGTAAAAACGTTTTTAATTCTTCCACATCATCTTGTGTTTCGCCAGGAAAACCTGCTATCAGCGTGGTTCTTAAACAAATATCAGGTATCTTATATCTTATTTCGCCAATAATGTCTTCCATTTCTTCTCTCGTAATTTGCCTTTTCATCGCTTTCA
>DATILZ010000053.1:0-6634 GCA_035475995.1 Hanamia sp.
GTTGCGGTCATTGTTTTTTTTATTAAGAAGTGCCGTAGAAAAATTCAAATATCTTAAAGAAGGAATTGCAATTGTGCTTGCATTTATTGGACTAAAAATGCTGGTTTCGTATTTCGGAATTCACTTGCATATTGCAATTTCTTTGCTGGTAATTGTTCTCTGTTTGGGCGGATCTATTTTGTTTTCTATTTATAAAAATAACGTCGAGCAAAAAAGAATAAAAAGAAATAATTGAATGTAAGCATCCACTATACTATTAATGAAATTGCAGGGATATGCAATGGAAAGTGGTTGAATAAAAATTTGTCTGTTGCACAACCGGCGTACCTTTCATTAGACAGCAGGAAAATCTCTTTTCCTGAATCCACTGTTTTTTTTGCCATCAGAAACCAACATCAGAATGCCAATTTGTTTGTTGAAAATTTATATGAAAAGGGTGTAAGAAATTTTGTAACTGATGAAGAAAATATTCATTTAGAAAAGCTTTCTCAGGCAAATGTTATATGGGTAACAGATACTGTTTCCGCGCTTCAAAAGTTAGCAATTCATCACAGGAATAAATTCTTAAAAGAAGATTTTCCTGTCATTGGAATTACCGGAAGTAATGGAAAAACAATTGTGAAAGAATGGTTGAATCAGCTACTGGAAGACGAGTTTTCAATCGTAAGAAGCCCAAAAAGTTTTAATTCGCAAATCGGCGTTCCGCTTAGCGTTCTAAATATTCACACAGTCAATAACTTAGGGATTTTTGAAGCCGGAATTTCTCAGCCGGCCGAAATGAAAAATCTGGAAAAAATAATAAAACCCTCAATCGGAATTTTTACAAATGTTGGCAATGCGCATGATGAAGGATTTAAAAACAGGAAGGAAAAAATAAAAGAAAAACTAGATTTATTTAAAACGGCAAAACAATTAATTTTTTGTGCTGATGATGAAAATTTGCTGAAAGAAATAAAATTATTTCAGCAGAAAAATAGAGGCATTCACTTATTTTCATGGGGAAAGAAAAGAGAAAATATTTTACAAATAAGAGAAATCAAAAAAAGTAATTCATCCTCTGCAATTGAAGGGATCTATCAGCGAAAAAAGCTTGTTATTGAAATTCCTTTTACTGATGATGCTTCTGTTCAAAATGCCATTCATTGTTTATCCATATTATGTGTTTTAAAGAAAAACGATAAGGAGATACTTGACCGGTTTCGTTCATTATATCCAATAGCCATGCGGCTTGAAATGAAGCAAGGTATTAATCATTGCAATATTATTAATGATAGCTACAGCAATGATTTGTATTCTTTAGGCATTGCGCTTGATTTTTTAGATCAGCAAAAACAGCATAAAACACACACGCTCATTCTTTCAGATATTTTACAATCGGGGATGGAGAGTCAAAAATTATATGCAGAAGTTTCAGCTTTATTAAAACAAAAAAATATTGATCGTTTTTTTGGAATTGGACCTGATATTTTTTCTCAACAAAAAGAATTTTCTGCTATAAAAAATAAATCCTTTTTCAAATCTACCAGCGGGTTTTTAGAGAATTTATTTCTTTCAAATTTTCATGATGAAACGATTTTAGTAAAAGGCGCACGACAATTTGAGTTTGAAAAAATAAGCCATGTTTTAGAACAGAAAGTTCACCAGACGATTCTTTCCATCAATCTGACTTCTATTGTTTATAATTTAAAAAAGTATAAAGAAAAACTGAAGCCGCAAACAAAGATTATGGCGATGGTAAAGGCTTTCAGCTATGGCAGTGGCAGTTATGAAATTGCTTCGGTGTTAGAGTTTAATAAAGTTGATTACCTTGCTGTTGCCTATGCTGATGAGGGCATTGAGCTGCGCAAAGCTGGAATTACCTTGCCAATCATGGTAATGAATATTGACAATAGTACCTTCGATTCGATCGTGAATTATAATCTCGAACCTGAAATATTTTCTTTTGAATTGTTACGTGATTTTATTGCTTATTTAAAAAAATCAGAAATTGAAAATTACCCGGTTCATTTAAAAATTGATACCGGAATGCATCGGCTTGGTTTTATGCAAAATGAGATTAATTTGCTTTGCAAAGAAATAGCCGGCAATGATCTTATAAAAGTAAAATCTGTATTCTCACATCTTGCTGCCAGTGAAGATCCCAGCGAAGATGATTTTACTCTTTTACAATTTACTCTTTTCAAAAACTGTTGTTCAAAAATTGCGCACTCTTTGAAATACTCTTTTGTCAAACACATTGATAATACTTCTGGTATCAGCAGACATCCGGATTTGCAAATGGATATGGTTCGCCTTGGTATCGGGCTTTATGGAATTGATAGCAATAATGAAATGCAAACAAATTTGAAAAATGTTTCCACTTTAACAAGTACTATTTCTCAAATAAAAAAAATAAAAGCCGGCGAAACTGTTGGCTATGGAAGAATGGGAAAAGTAGAAAAAGATAGTACTATTGCCGTTGTTCGTATCGGCTATGCCGATGGATACTCCAGGCAATTAGGAAATGGGAAAGGAAAAATGCTGATAAAAAATAAACTGGTTCCTGTTATCGGGAATGTATGTATGGATATGACCATGATCGACATCACCGGCCTAAAAAATTTAAAAGAAGGTGATGAAGTAATTGTCTTCGGCGAAGTTCTCTCGTTACAAATGCTCAGCTCCTGGGCTCACACCATTCCTTATGAAATAATGACCGGAATTTCTCAAAGAGTGAAGAGGGTGTATTATCAAGAATAATAATTTAATATAGTATTTAGATTTTTTAGTATATAAAATTAAAACATGTTATATTTTTATATAATTGTAAACATTTTATGATGGGGAAAATTTTGCCCAAAAGAAGGCTTTTTGGCATAAAAATTGCTCAAATAATGGAATAAATTTCAGTTTAAATTACATTTTTTAAATAATCAAAGCAAATGCCAATATTTACAATGAAAAACCTGACAACGAGAAAAAATAAAAGAAACTGCTTTTCGAAACACTCTTAAAGTTTTATTGTTTATTGAGATTTAATATGGATGAATCCTCACCGTCCCTTTAAATCTTGTACCGACCCCCTATGAAACCGGTATTAAAAAACCTTATAATCTAAAATATCTAATTGTAATTCAATGTTAAAGAAAAAAGCCCAGCAGTGTCTGCTACTCCTAACTTTTGCCGTTTTAGCTTTTACAGCTAACGCAACAACTTATTACATTTCAAACGATGGAAATGATTCCAATTCCGGAACTGATGCGTCCAGTGCCTGGCAAACAATAAACAGATTAAATTCGGCGAGATTATCTCCTGGTGATAATGTTTTATTTCGCAGAGGGGATACTTTTTATGGAAGTATTGTTGCATCAAATTCAGGCATAAATGGAAATCCGATAACTTATGGTGCCTATGGATCCGGAAATAAACCTGTTATTACTGGTTTTACTTCTGTTACATCTTGGACAAACAAAGGTGGCAATATATGGGAAAGTACCAATCCTGTTTCCAATTTATCCAGTTTAAAAATGGTAGTTATAAATGGAGTAAATACACCAATGGGAAGGTATCCAAATGCAAGTACTTCATATCCGTTTCTCCCAAATTTTATTAATTTCCAATCGCATACAGGAACAGGCTCCGGAAATACTTCTCTAACCAGTAGTAGTTTAAGCGGTGGTAATAATTGGACAGGTGCAGATCTTGTTGCGAGAGTGAACAGTTGGACTTATGATAGAGAAACAATTACAAGTCAAAGTGGTAACACAATTAATTATATAGGTGCAGCTCAGGCGAGCGATGTGGCTTTGTCCAATGGATGGGGGTTTTTTATACAAAATGATATAAGAACATTAGATACTCAAAATGAGTGGTACTATAATCCTTCAACCAAGAAAATAAGTATTTACAGTATTGGGATGCCAATGAATGTACAAGTTTCAACGATCGAAACATTGTTTTATTTATACTCGAACATTCCTTCCCTTAACTCTACAAATGTTGATAATCTCAGCTTCCAGGGAGCAAATACTAATGGAGTTTGGATCAGCGGCAATTTAAGTTTCTCCGTTACGAATTGTGATATTTCTTATATAGGAGAGGAAGGATTACTCCTTCATGGTGGTGGTATCCAAAACGGTATAATAAACAATAATAATTTTTCAAACTGTGGAAGCAGCTCAATTTTTTCCACAGGTGCTATAAGCACATTTACTGTCAAAAATAATAGAATAGTGGGATCAGGTATGATTTCAGCTTACAAGCCAAATGATTATGCTTTTGGAGGTATGGTCATTTACGCACCTAACTCCCTAGTTCAATATAATACAATTGATAGTAGCGCCTATTGTGGCATTCAATTTTCAGGTAACAACATTCAAATTCGTAATAATTTCGTTAATCATTCAAATATGCAGAGAGATGATGGAGGTGGTATTTACACAGGATATAAGGATCAAACGGGTAAAATTATTGATGGTAATATTGTTTTAAACTCCATTGGCAATGCAAATGGAGGTGGTCCGGGAACACAACCTGCAGCATATGGGATATTTATTGATGGTTTTGGTACGAATGTGAGTATTACAAACAATACGGTTGCAAATTGTAGTAGTGCCGGTATAAATTTACATGACGCCCAAAATATAATTGTTGATAATAATACTGGCTATAACAACGGAACACCCGGTAATTGGGCAAATGGAAACTTTTTTGTACAAGCAGACGCTGATCAATTTTCAGGATATGTGCGCAACAATAAGGTTACAAATAATATTTTTTTTGCAAAAAATGCTGGCCAAAGCTCACTGAACTATTATGCGGATCCAAATGGTGATAATAATGCAACAAGCTTTGGTACATTTGATAATAACTATTATGCAAAGCCAATAAACAGTGCAACAGCAATCACAAGTGCACAAAATATTGCAAATGCAAATATGAGTTTATCAAACTGGCAAGCTTTGATAGGTGGAGATGCCAATTCAAAGGAATCTCCTAAATCGATTACAGACGTCAACGATCTTAGATTTGAATACAACGCAACTAATCAATCAAAAACAGTAAGTTTAGATGCCAATTATATTGACGTTAAAGGAAACAATTACAATGGATCTATCACTCTTGCACCTTATTCTTCAGCAGTTTTAATCAGAAATGGAGCTGCAATTCAGAACCAATCCCCTAAAGCTAATGCTGGCTCAGATCAAACGATTACTTTGCCAACCAATACAGTTTCTTTATCCGGAAGCGGAACAGATGCCGATGGTAGTATTGTTTCATATAATTGGTCTAAATTATCAGGTCCATCCGGCAGTACTATTAGTAATCCAAGTTCTGCATCAAGCACAATAACTGGATTGACACAAGGTACATATCAGTTTATACTAAAAGTTACTGATAATGGAGGAGCTTCCGGATTGGATACTGTCCAGGTTACAGTGAACGCTGCTGTACAAAATGCAACTCCGGTGGCAAACGCAGGTAATAATCAATCAATATCATTACCTACCAATACTACATCATTAAGTGGAGCTGGAAGTGTGGCAGGTGGAACTATTTCTTCTTACAGCTGGAAACAAATTTCAGGACCTTCATCTGGAAATATTGCCGATGCAAACTCTGCATCTACATCAGTTACTGATCTGGTACAAGGGGTTTATGTGTTTCAATTAAAAGTGACGGATAATAATAATAACTCAAATACATCCAATGTACAGATAACTGTGAATAGTTCGAATGCATTACTTCCAGCAGTAAATCCATCTAATACAACTAATGGAATAGATTATAAATATTTTGAAGCAAGTAACTATAATGCTGTTCCTGACTTTACCTCTATTAGCTCAATTAAAACAGGTAACGTCAACAACTTTGATATATCAGTAGCGAACAGAGCGCAGCAATTTGCCATTAATTTCACTGGATATATTAATGTACCATCAGATGGCCAATATACTTTTTACACTTCATCAGATGATGGCAGTAATTTATATATAGATGGTGTTAAAGTAGTAGATAATGACGGTCCTCATGGAATGCAGGAAAATTCCGGAACCATTGGATTAAAAGCAGGGCTTCATGCAATATCAGTTGGCTATTTCAATCAGACAGGAGATAAAGGTTTGCAGGTTAGTTATGCAGGCGAAGGAGTTTCTAAGCAAACAATTCCTTCATCTGCATTGTATAGAGTTTCAAATGGTTTATTGCCTGCAGTAAATCCATCTAATACATTTAATGGTGGGATAAATTATCAATATTTTGAAGCCAGCAACTATAGTGCCGTTCCTGACTTTTCCACCATTACACCGGTTAAAACAGGTAGCCTCAGTAACTTTGATATATCAGTAGCTAACAGGGCGGAACAATTTGCGATTAATTATACAGGATATATAAATGTACCCGCAGACGGTGTATATACTTTTTATACATCATCAGATGATGGCAGTAATTTATACATAGATGGTGTTAAAGTGGTAGATAATGACGGTCCACATGGACAGCAGGAAAATTTTGGAACCATTGGATTGCAGGCGGGGTTGCATGCCATATCAGTTGGCTTTTTTAACCAGACAGGAGATAAAGTTTTGCAGGTAACTTATGCTGGTCCGGGAATTTCTAAGCAATTGATTCCTTCATCAGCATTGTATGGAGTTGT
>DATILZ010000054.1:0-3513 GCA_035475995.1 Hanamia sp.
AAATCTGATGAAATATATTGCAGGAACAACTTATAAGATTCGTGTTAATCTTGATACCGATAAAAGATTTTATACCGTAAACGTAAATGGAAAAGATTTGTCGCCGGGAATATTTTTCGCGCCGGTTCACCAGGTGGAACGAATTGTTTTCAGGACAGGAGATGTAAGAAGATTTCCAAATGCAGATACGCCAACAGATCCAATGTATGAATCATTACCAAAAGCAGGAGAACCTGGCACGTGGGCTTCTTATTTTATTACTTCATTAAAAACCACAACAGTAAAATGACTTTTAAAGCGAAAATCTATTTTATTTTTCTGTTGCTTTTTTCATTTAAAAATGTTTGTGCAGATGTTACACTTCCAAAAATTATCAGGAGCGATATGGTTTTGCAGCGTGGACAAAAGGTTCCGATTTGGGGAACCGCATCTGCCGGTGAAAAAATCACTGTTAGTTTTCATCATCAAAACAAAAATACTGTTGCGAACGACTCAGGAAAATGGATGGTGAATCTTGATAAAATGGATGCTTCCGCTTTGCCATCTGAAATGATAATTAAGGGGAATAATACCATTAGGCTAAAAAATATTTTAGTGGGTGAGGTTTGGTTGTGCAGCGGCCAGAGCAACATGGAATACACGATGCGCAAAAACAGCAAAGTGGAAAAGACAGACAGCAGCAAAAATTCTCCCATTGACAAATTGGAAAGAGCCAACAATCCTGATATCCGCATTTTCCTCGTTACCCAAAAAAATCTACTGTATCAGGATTCATCTCATAGCGGTTGGAGCATTGCAAAAGATTCTGCATTACGTTCATTTTCTGCAGCCGGATACTTTTTTGCAAAAGAACTTTACACTAAACTTAATGTACCCATCGGAATGATATCGGCTGCAATTCCGGGAAGCGCTATTGAACCCTGGCTTTCCGGAGCTATTCCAAAACAGCAGCAAAAAGACCAACCGATAAGGTTGGATGAAAGTGAACCAGGAAAATTTTATCCAAAAATGATACAGCCATTGGCGCCTTTTGCTATGAAAGGATTTTTGTGGTACCAGGGCGAAACCAATTGTTTTCAAAATGAAAGCATTGAATATACTTACAAAATGCAAGTGCTTATAAATGGATGGAGAAAATTATGGAAGGATGACAAATTGCCCTTTTATTATGTACAGATTGCGCCGTTTTATTATTCAAAAAGTGCCGGTAAATATCCGCTTACTGTAGACACAGAACCTAAATTTTGGGAAGCTCAAACGCTTGCAATGAATATTCCCTACACCGGAATGGTTGTTATCAATGACCTTTCCAATTCGCCGTATGACCTGCATCCTCGCGGCAAATGGGAAGTAGGAAGAAGATTGGCTCAATGGGCTTTGGCAAAGGATTATGGGTTTAATGTTGTTCCTTCCGGCCCAATGTATAAGCAAATGAAAATTAAGAATGGTAAAATAGAACTGGATTTTAATTATGTGGGAAAAGGCCTGGAAAGCAAAGATGGAAAACCTCTGACATGGTTTACTATTGCCGGTGCTGATGGAAAATTTGTTACGGCTAATGCAGTGATTGATGGAAATAAAGTTATTGTTTCATCGCCGTTAGTTCCTTATCCAAAAAATGTAAGGTTTGCATGGAGCGAGGCTGCTCAACCTAACTTTTTTAATAAAGACGAATTGCCGGCGGTGCCATTCAGAACGGATAATCCGTTACATTTTGTAAAAGCTGGATAAGAATATTTATTGATTTGTTGAAAAGAAAGATTAATGGGAATGAGATGCTTGTTATACAATAGAGGGCATAAAATTGTGAGTAGTTGAATAAGTAATAAGGTTGTTTTGTTTATAATTTCAGGTTACTAAGGTAATAAGGTTTTGAAACTAAAAGATGACAAATAATCTCAGTAAAATAACAGTAAAACAGTTCACAACCTTATTCCTTATTTAGAGTATATCATGGTTAGATGAGGAATTGCATTTGCAGTAAACGAAGAAATAATAGCGATTCTCATTTTGAAATATTTATAGAATACAAGGCATAAAATGTTGAATAGTTGAAAAAGGTAATAAGGTTGTTTTGTTTAGTAATTTTAGCTTACTAAGGTAATAAGGTTTTGAAACCAAATGCGGGCAAATAACCTTATTACCTTAGTAAAATAACCGTAAAACAGTCCCCAACCTTATTACCTTATTTTACTTCGCATAAATGTACGGTACTTATCAGATTGTTGGTACATCATTTTTGCAAATCACAATTTTATTCTTTTTAACTATAACAAATTCTGAGCAATAGTTTTCACAATATTTTTAAATAAATACAAATGCGATTGATAAAGTATATTTTTTCTTTTTTCAGTTTACTGTTGTGCTGCACATCATTTGCACAGCAAACGGAAAAAATATATTTATCCGGAACAGGAGAAGATAAGACAGTGAACTGGAAATTTTATTGCACAGGCGGAATGAATTCGGGCAAATGGACAACCATTCCGGTACCATCCAATTGGGAATTGCAGGGCTTTGGAAAATACAATTATGGCTTTGCAAAAGATAGTGTTCGTGGCAAAGAAAAAGGTTTGTATAAATACCATTTTTCTGTCCCTTCTTCATGGAAAACAAAAGTAATTGAACTGGTTTTTGAAGGCGTGATGACCGATTGTGAAGTAAAGATCAACGGCCATCTGGCAGGCCCGGTTCACCAGGGCGCTTACTATCGTTTTAAATTTGATGTGTCTAAATTGCTTAATTATGGAAGTGATAATTTGCTGGAAGCAACTGTATCAAAACATTCAGCAAATGAATCGGTAAATGCCGCGGAACGACGGGGTGATTTTTGGATATTTGGAGGCATCTTCCGTCCTGTTTATTTACAGGCATTTCCGCAACAGCATATCGAACGGGTAGCGATAAATGCAACAGCAGATGGGAAGTTTAATGCAGATATTTTTGTAAAAAAGGCTGAAAAAAACACCAGCATTTCAGCGCAAATATTTTCATCGGATGGGAAAAAGATTGGTCGCCCTTTTACAACAATCATTCACAATGGTGATTCTGTGGTAAAAATGAATACAAACATTTCATCTCCAAAACTATGGTCAACAGAATTTCCGAATTTATATAACGTAGTAATTTCTTTAGAGCAAAATGGAAAAGTCATTCATTCAATAACTCAGCGTTTTGGATTTAGAACGATAGAAATAAGAGAGCGCGATGGCGTTTATATTAACGGCGTAAAAATAAAGTTTAAGGGTGTTTGCCGCCATTCGTTCTGGCCGTCAACGGGCCGCACAATGAGTGAGAGACGCAGTTTGGCAGATGTGCAAATGATAAAGGATATGAACATGAATGCCGTTCGTATGTCGCACTATCCGGGTGATGAACATTTTTACAACATGTGCGATTCGCTTGGATTATTTGTACTGGATGAACTGGCGGGCTGGCATGGTCATTATGATACGCCAACCGGTACTTTGCTTGCAAAGGCAATGATTGACAAGAATGAAAATCATCCCTGCA
>DATILZ010000055.1:0-1900 GCA_035475995.1 Hanamia sp.
AAATTATCAGCTTTATTATTTTCCATTCAAACTTTACTGGAAGTTGCCGCGGCGTTGGTCTTATTTACAACGTCAAGTAATAAGTGGTTCAAGGCAAGGAAATAAAAACCGAATGAAAGAATCATCGACTGGCACTATCAAAAGATGTACAAAGGATGACCAATACGAGGCTATTCTATTTAGAAACTGCATGATATGACAGACAGAATAAAAAATCGATTTCTTAATTACTTTATTGCAGCAGTTTGGATTGCAAACGGTCTTTTTTGCAAAGTACTCAATTGGGTACCGCGGCACCAGCAGATTGTAGCAAGGATTTTAGGTAACGAGAATCCAAGGCTTTTAACCGTTTTAACAGGCGTTTCTGAAATAGCAATGGCAGTTTGGATTCTAAGCCGGTTGTGGACACGGCTTAATGCCCTACTGCAAATTTTTATTGTTGCCACAATGAATATTTTAGAATTTTTTCTTGCGCCTGACTTATTACTGTGGGGAAAAGCAAATGCGCTTTTTGCATTTATGTTCCTACTTTTAATTTACTACAACGGGCTTTATCTCAATAAAAAATTAATTCAACAGTAGCATGTTTCCGTTTTTAAAAAACCATCCTTTTGCTGTTGAAGCATTTTTTGAAAGTTCACTTGTTTTTACTTTCGCAGTTCCGAAAGAACAATTGCAACCCCTCATCCCAGAATGTTTAGAATTAGATACTTTCAACCACAAATGGGCTTTCATTGCAGTTGCAATGGTTCAAACAAAAAACCTGCGTCCAAAAGGGTTTCCTAAATTCACCGGCGAGGACTTTTTTCTCATAGGTTATCGTGTATTCGTCAGGTTCACCAACAACAAAGGCAAAACGTTGAGAGGATTGTATATTCTTAAATCTGAGACAGACAAGAAGAGAATGGAAATCTTTGGCAATATCTTCACTCACTATAAGTACACAACCACTGACATAAGTCAGGAAAAATTAAATGGTACAACTTCCATCAGTTCAAACAAATCGGGTTTCAAAATTAAAATTGAAAATACCGACGATGAAGATATTTCTTTACCCATCAATTCACCCTTTGGCGATTGGAAGGAAGCAAGACGTTTTGCAGGTCCTCTACCCTTTACTTTTACTTATAATAGCCGGGACAAGAAAGTATTAATCATTGAAGGTGTAAGACAAAATTGGAAACCAGCGCCTGTAAAAGTTCTTGACTACAGGTTCTCATTTTTAGATAACCTGAAACTAAATGATATACAACTGGCAAACGCTTTCATCATAAAAAATATTCCCTACTACTGGAAGAAGGGCAAAATTGAGCAATGGACAAATTGAGAAAGCCATTCCAGGGAACATGGAACATTATCCGCTTCAATTGGCATTTTTATGTTTTGGCATTTGGAGCAATTATTATTTTGCTCTTGCTTAAAAATAATTTAAATACTTCCCTGCAGTCTGCATTGAATATTTTAATAGTTCTCCTTATTATTTCAGTATTGTTTTCATTGGCAATTTCGTGTTATATCTACGATCTTTCAAACCTGTACCAACTTTCCTGGCTTGACGATATTCAATTCGGTAAGAATGATAGAATCGTAAACATTCATGCTGGCTTTGATGAAACCAGTACCTTGTTACAAACGAAGTTCCCGGGTGCAGGCCTTTTTGTGGTTGATTTTTATGACCCAAAAAAGCACACGGAAGTTTCAATAAAAAGAGCGAGAAAAGCATATCCACCTTTTCCCGGAACACAACAGGCAAACACAAGTCATTTGCCTTTGCAAAATAATTCAACAGACAAAATTTTCGCAATACTTTCGGCTCATGAAATCCGGAATGATGATGAACGAATTTCTTTTTTCAAAGAACTTAAAAGAGTTCTGAAACCATCGGGGAAAATATTTGTAA